>JBAZCD010000050.1:0-11093 GCA_041671205.1 Pedobacter sp. | reverse complement strand
TATGATCGCAAGCGTTCTGCCCTTTATTTCCCATCCCCTGTTCCCCTCCCGGTTCCAGATACCATTTCGAACCTCATTGTCGGCCTTTCTGAAATTATTGAGCAGGGAGAGCAGCATTCCGATAACATGCTCTGCAACAGCATCCCTGTTGCCTTCCGGCGCGTTGATACAGATAATTCCTTTTGTTTGGGCATATTCCTCATCCACATTATCCATTCCGGCACCTGCCCGGGCGATAAACTTCAGGCTTGTTCCCGCTTCTATAAGTTCTTTGTCAACCTGAAATTTTGTACGAATGGCTATTCCTGAATAATTTTTCAGGATTTTCAGGGTCTCCTCCCTGCTGATAAGCGGCTGCTCATCACATTCAAATCCCAGTTTTTCTGCTTCTAACTTAAATGAGGGATGCAGATGGTCTGCAATCAGTATTTTTTTCATTCTGCTTCACAACTATCTCGACAAACTGATCAGGTTTGTGAGTTTTACAAAATCAGCCACACTTAAACGTTCGGCTCTGAGATCTAACAAAGGGTCATCATTCATATCCTCCCGGCTGACAAGGGAGGAAAGTGAATTCCGCAAGGTTTTCCTGCGCTGGTTAAACCCCGCTTTAACAACCTGCCAGAATAATTTTTCATCGCAATCCAGTTTGGCGACATCATTACGGGTAAGGCGGATAACTGCTGAGGTTACTTTAGGCGGAGGATTAAAGACTCCGGGTTTAACCGAGAACAGGTATTCAACCTTATAATATGCCTGCAGGAAAACACTTAAAATGCCATACTCTTTACTGCCGGGCTTTTCAGCACATCGCTGAGCAACTTCCTTTTGAAACATTCCAACCAGTTCGACCACCTGATTACGATTATCAAGCACTTTAAAAAGGATCTGAGAAGAAATGTTGTATGGAAAATTACCGATTATCCCGAATTTTCCCTGGAATACAACCGCAAAATCAAGCTCAAGAAAATCTCCGTTAATCAGTCTTGCACCCAAATCGGGATACTTCCTTTTCAGGAATTCATAGGATTCAGTGTCAATATCAATCAGATAAGTTTCAAGATTCTGCTTACCCAGCAGAAAGTCGGAAAGTATTCCCATCCCCGGACCAACCTCCAAAACTTGCTTATACTGATCGACAGCCTGAAGACTGTTGACAATCTTTTCTGCAATGTTCTTATCAGTTAAAAAATGTTGTCCGAGATGCTTCTTTGCCTTTACTAAACTCATATCCGCTGCATTTGGCGCAAATTACGGAAAAAAGAGGTTAGAGGAATTAGGAAATGGAGAGAATTAGCAAATTAGTAAATGGAGGACGTGGTCTGCTAAAATGTAAAGCCTTTTACTCTGCTGTGAGTTATCTGTTGTTAGTTGCAAGTATTTTACTGGTTCATTTTAAAAAGGGTTTCAATGCCTTAGTAAATTTTTCTCACTCTCAATTCTCCACCCGATAGCCGGGTCTCCACTCTCAATTTCTTACTACTTAAAACTTAAAACCTATAACTTACAACTTAATTGGAGTTTGCGATTAAAGTCTTTATTTTGCGTTAATTATTTTTATAAACGGGAAAGCAGGAATGAGCGATAAAATTAAAATTGGTATATCAATAGGTGATGTAAATGGGATCGGATTGGAGGTAATCATTAAAACTCTGATGGATAACAAGATCATGGACTTTTGCACACCCATTGTTTACGGGCATACAAAGGTTGCATCCTTCCATCGTAAAACCATAGACATCAACGAGTTCAATTTCAATGTAATCAATAGCCCGGAAGAAGCAAACCCTAAACGCCCTAATATGATCAACTGCTGGGAGGAAGATGTTCGCATCGAACTGGGTACAGCAACACCAAGCGGCGGAAAATATGCATTCATATCTCTTGAAAGAGCTTTGGATGATCTGATTGCCGGCAAAACAGATGCCCTGCTTACTGCACCGATCAATAAACACAATATACAGAGTGATGATTTCCAGTTTGCCGGACATACCGAATATATTCAGGCAAAAACCAGTTCGGAAGATTCACTAATGTTTCTGGTTAGTGAGGATATTCGTGTAGGCGTAGTTACCGGCCATATCCCGGTGCAGGAAATCCCGGAGAAAGTCACCAAAGAGAAGATCATTTCCAAGTTAAATCTGATGAACCAGAGCCTTAAAAAAGATTTTTGGATACAAAAACCAAAAATTGCTGTTCTTGGCTTAAACCCGCATGCAGGAGATAACGGACTGATCGGAAACGAAGAACTGGAGACGATCATCCCTGCTATTGCCGAAGCAAATGCACAGGGAATTTTCGCTTTCGGCCCCTATGCCGCGGATGGTTTCTTTGCAGCACATACCTATACCCAGTTTGACGCCGTTCTGGCCATGTATCATGATCAGGGTCTGATTCCATTCAAGCAGATCGCTTTTCATAATGGGGTGAACTTTACTGCGGGCTTACCATTGTCAGAACATCTCCCGACCATGGCACAGGATATGATATTGCCGGAAAGAACCTGGCATCTGCCAGTTCATTCAGAGAAGCACTGTTCACTGCGATCAAAATTGTTCAACGAAGAAGGGAAAGTGCAGAACTCACATCCAACCCCTTAAAACTGAGTAAATTCTCTAAAGACAGGGATTAAAAGGGCTTAAAAGCGATAAATTCAGGACCGGTTGAGCCAAGATATCGTTTCATTTTTAAAAAACTGTTCCCAACTAAAAAAAAATTCCTAAATTTGCAGGCTCAATTGGCGTGCTTTGAAATCGTTACAGCAATATAGCATTCCGTTCACCGGACTAAAACCTGGAATTCACCAGTTTGAATTTGAGGTTGACGATGCTTTTTTCAAGGAGTTTGAATACTCTCTGGTAAAAAGCGGCAAACTGAATGTTGATCTGGAATTAGAAAAGCAGGAAACGATGATGATCCTGCAATTCCATATTTCGGGTGAGATGAAACTGGGATGTGATGTTTGCCTGGCTGATTATCCTTATCCTGTAGAAATTAAGGAGAGGCAAATCGTTAAAATGAACGGGAATGAAGATCTGGAGGATGATACCGAAGAGATCATTGTACTGAAAAGAAATGAAAATGAGATCAATGTAGCCACACTGATCTATGAATATATTAATCTGGCAGCACCATATATCAGCCGCTGTGAAGATGAAGGAAACCTTGACTGGTGTGACCGTGAGATGATCGCCAAATTAGAGCAGCTTGCTCCGGGAGCAAAAGAAGAAATTGAAGATGCTGATCCAAGATGGGAAGCATTAAAGAATATAAAAAAGTAATAAATTAATACATAGGAACAAATGGCACATCCAAAACGGAAAATATCCAAATCAAGAAGAGATAAAAGAAGAACTCACTATAAAGCAGTTGCTCCGGGTTTAACTACCTGCCAGACTACTGGTGCTGTACATTTGCCTCACCGTGCTTATACAGTTGACGGAAACTTGTATTACAACGGAAAGATGGTAATTGAAAATACCTCTATTGCCTAAGTTACCTTTCTGATATGAAGATTGGCTTAGATATAATGGGTGGAGACTTTGCTCCCAAAGCGGCAGTTTTGGGAGCAATAGAAGCTCAGAAAGCCTTATCGGCAGACCAAAAAATAGTTCTTTTCGGAGACAAGAATCAGGCTCTGCCATTTATAGCAGAAGCCGGATTAGATCCTGATGTTTTTGAATACGTTCATACCACCGAAATGATCGGCATGGGTGAACATGGGACTAAATCAGTCCTTCAGAAACCCAACTCAAGTATCAGCCTGGGATTTCATTATCTCAAAGAGGGTAAAATAGACTCTTTTTCATCTGCAGGAAATACCGGTGCCATGCTGGTAGGTGCCATATTCAGTGTAAAACCTGTAGCCGGCGTGATTCGTCCTGCAGTTGCGACCAATGTTCCAAAAATAAAATCCGGTTTCGGAATAATGCTGGATGTTGGTGCCAATGCCGACTGTAAACCGGAGGTTCTGGCTCAGTTTGGTATTTTAGGCAGTTTATATGCCGAGCATGTTTACCATGTTTCAAACCCTAAGGTTGCCCTGATGAATATCGGGGAAGAAGAGGAAAAAGGAAATGTACTTACTCAGGCAACATTCCCTCTTTTACAAAAGACCAATTTAAATTTCGTAGGAAATATAGAAGGACGCGACCTCTTTAATGACAAAGCAGATGTCATCGTCTGCGACGGTTTTACCGGAAATGTCATGCTGAAGTTAGCCGAAACCTTCTATGTTCTGACACTCAAAAAAGGATTTAAAGATGAATTCTTTGACCGTTTCAACTATGAACAATATGGCGGAAGCCCTATTCTGGGAGTAAATGCTCCTGTTCTTATTGGTCACGGCATATCCAGTCCCGAAGCAATCAAAAATATGATACTTTTATCACGAACCATGATCGAAACTCAGTTTGTTGATAAAATCAAAGAAGCTTTTAAATAATTAGTTCCAATTTATCATGTCTAAAGTTCACGCTGCAATAACAGCCGTTAATGCTTACGCTCCTGATTATATTCTTACCAATAAGGAACTGGAAGGCATGGTTGAAACCAATGATGAATGGATTACCAGCCGCACCGGTCTTAAAGAACGCCGTATCCTTAAAGGAGATCTCGGCACATCAGATATGGCTACCCATGCCGTAAATGGTTTACTTGAGAAACGCGGTATCAGTGCAGCAGAAATAGATCTGATCATATTCTGCACCACAACACCTGATATGGTCTTTCCGGCATCCGCCAATATTCTTGCACATAAGATCGGAGCCGTAAATGCCTGGGGATATGACCTGAATGCTGCATGCTCAGGCTTTCTGTATGGCTTAGCCACCGGTTCTCAGTTCATTGAAACCGGCAAGCACCAGAAAGTACTGGTGGTTGGCGGCGATAAAATGTCATCCATCATCAATTATAAGGACCGCAAAAGCTGTATTATTTTCGGTGACGGCTGTGGTGCTGTTTTACTTGAACCGAATACAGAAGGTTTTGGAGTAATAGATTCCATCCTGAAGAGTGATGGTTCAGGAGGCCCCTATCTGTGTCAGAAAGCGGGCGGTTCACTCAGACCAGCCAGCCACGAAACTGTTGACAATGACGAACACTTCCTGCATCAGGAAGGTCAGGCAGTTTTCAAATTTGCCGTAACAAACATGGCAGATGTAGCAGCAGAGATCATGGAGAAGAACAATCTGAGTTCCGATGATGTAGACTGGCTTGTTCCGCATCAGGCAAACAAGCGGATCATCGATGCTACCAGCAGCCGTTGCGGCATTGATCCCGACAAGGTGATGATCAATATTGAAAAATATGGTAACACTACCAACGGAACTATCCCCCTGTGTTTATGGGAATGGGAAAGCAAACTCAAAAAAGGCGACAACCTCATATTGGCGGCATTCGGAGGTGGTTTCACCTGGGGTTCATTATATTTAAAATGGGCTTACTAAAAAAATAAATCAAGCGCGTTTCTTAATATTTTTATTATAATTTTAGATTAAAATCGACCACCTAAACTAAACAAAATGGATATTAAACAAATTCAGGAGCTTATTAAATTTGTTTCCAGATCTGGGGTAAATGAAGTTTCTATTGAGCAGGAAGATTTTAAAATTACCATAAAAACCAATCAGCCCCCTGCTTATCAGGTCCAGGCTGCACCGCAAATCCAGCCGGCTCCTGCCCCTGCAGGTATCACTGTTTCTGCACCGGCAGAAGTTAAAGCTGCTGCTCCTGCAAAAGATGAGAATTCAAACTACATTACCATAAAATCACCAATGATCGGTACTTTTTATCGTTCTTCAAGTCCTGATAAACCGCTGTTTGTCAATGTTGGAGATGAAATTAAAGCCGGACAGGTAGTTTGTATCATTGAAGCCATGAAGCTTTTCAATGAAATCGAATCCGAAATTTCAGGACGTATCGTAAAGGTACTTGTAGATAATGCAAGTCCGGTAGAATACGACCAGCCTTTATTTTTGGTGGAACCTATCTGATTTGAAGATTAACAATTTGAAAATTTGAAAATTAAATCGTTTTAATTCTTCATTTTCAAATCATCAAATCTTCAAATTCCCAAATCAAAAAAACATGTTTAAAAAAATACTAATTGCAAATCGTGGTGAAATAGCTCTTCGGATTATCCGTACCTGTAAAGAAATGGGAGTGAAAACCGTAGCTGTCTATTCAACTGCTGATCGCCATAGTTTACATGTACGATTTGCCGATGAAGCAGTTTGTATCGGCCCGCCGGCGAGTAAAGATTCTTATCTGAGCATTCCGAATATTATCTCAGCAGCAGAATTAACAAATGCAGATGCCATCCACCCGGGTTATGGTTTTTTGTCTGAGAATGCCAAATTCTCGGCGATCTGCCGTGAATACGGAATTAAATTTATTGGCGCCACTGCCGAACAGATCAATGGTATGGGCGATAAGGCATCGGCTAAAGAAACCATGAAAAAAGCCGGTGTGCCAACAATACCCGGTTCTGAAGGTTTATTAACAGATGTAAAGGAAGGTATTCGAATTGCAAAAGAAATCGGATACCCGGTTATTCTGAAGGCTACAGCAGGCGGTGGTGGCCGCGGAATGCGTATCGTTTGGAATGATGAGGAATTTGAACCGGCATGGGATTCAGCCCGCCAGGAATCAGCAGCAGCTTTTGGAAACGATGGACTCTACCTTGAAAAATATGTAGAAGATCCGCGCCATATTGAGATCCAGGTAATTGGAGACCAGTACGGAAAAGTATGTCACCTGTCAGAACGCGATTGCTCCATTCAGCGCAGGCACCAGAAGCTGGTGGAAGAATCACCCTCTCCATTTATGACACCGGAACTGCGTGAAAAAATGGGAGAAGCTGCCATCAAGGGAGCACAGGCAGTAAACTATGAAGGTGCAGGAACAGTAGAATTTCTGGTAGATAAACACCGTAACTTCTACTTTATGGAAATGAATACCCGGATACAGGTTGAACATCCGGTTACTGAAGAGGTCATCAACTTCGACCTGATCAAAGAGCAGATCAAAGTTGCTTCAGGCATTCCGATCTCCGGAAAAAATTATATCCCTGAAATGCATGCGATCGAATGCCGTATCAATGCTGAAGATCCTTTCAATAATTTCAGGCCATGTCCGGGATTAATTACCAATTTCCACTCACCGGGCGGTCATGGTGTACGGGTAGATACACATGTTTATGCAGGGTATCAAATTCCTCCGAATTACGATTCCATGATTGCGAAACTGATCTGTGTGGCGCAAACAAGAGAAGAAGCAATTTGCACCATGGAGCGCTCATTAAGTGAGTTTGTGATTGAAGGAGTTAAAACTACCATTCCGTTTCATTTACGATTGATGAAAGATCCTAACTTCCGTGCAGGTAATTTTACTACCAAATTCATGGAGAGCTTTGATCTGAATGAATAAGGTGATTTTTATATGCCGTTGAAAACCAATAGACTGTCTTTTTTTGAAGCTGAATGTCACAATAGACATGATGCTTATTAAATATCCATTGAATACCATTCTTAAATAAAATAGAATGGTATTTTTGTTTTAGAATTATGAGTAAGGAACGTACTGACCTGGTAAAGGCTATCAAAGAAAAAGGTAAAACCATTGAAGCCGAAATGTCTTTTTTTGATCATCTGGATGTCCTTCGCGGGCATCTGATCCGGGCTTCTATTGCCATTGTTACCTTCACTGTAATGGCATACAGTTATTATGATTTTATTTTTGATCAGATCATTATGGGTCCGGGACGCACTGATTTCTGGACCTACAGAATGATGTGTGCAGTAACAGAGAAATTTAATCTTGGTGCCGACTTTTGTGTCAAAAAACTGAGTTTCAATATTATCAATACCGAATTGGGCGGCCAGTTTACCTTACAACTTAATTCTTCCCTGATGATAGGTATTGTTCTGGGTGTACCTTATTTGTTATTTGAGATTTGGCGTTTTGTAAAACCTGCTTTACATGAAAATGAACGTAAATCGGCAACAGGATTTGTTTTCTGGGCATCATTACTGTTTATCATAGGTTTGCTGTTCGGTTATTATATAATCGCCCCTCTATCAATTAACTTCTTATCTAACTGGGAAGTAAGTTCAATAATTAATAACCAGATTACCATTGATTCATACTTCTCTGTGGTTGCCACACTAACGATTGGCGCAGCTTTAACCTTCGAATTACCTATCATTATCTTTATACTGTCGAAGCTTGGAATCATGACCCCGGAGTTTATGAGGTCGTCCAGAAGGTATGCTTCAGTTATTATCTTAATCATTGCAGCGGTTGTCACACCTACTCCTGATCTTATAACCATGCTTACTGTTAGTTTCCCTCTGTTTTTACTATACGAAGTAAGTATTTACGTTTCGGCACGTGTTGCCAGCAATAAGAAAAAAGCGGAAATTGAATTTTACAAAGATTAATTCAAAAATTATAATCAATTCTCTGAGGGACGGAATAAAATTTAGATTTAAAGATGAATAAAAATATAACCATAGCAATCGGAGCCGATCATGCAGGTTTTGAGTACAAAAACATGCTTATTGATCTACTGAAGGATTATACCATTAAAGACTTTGGAACCTACAGTACCGACTCTGTTGACTATCCTGATTTTGCGCATCCTGTAGCCAGCGCCGTTGAGAATTCGGAATTTACACTGGGTATATTGATCTGTGGAAGTGCTAATGGGGTAGCCATCACAGCCAATAAACATCAGGGAATCAGAGCAGCGATCTGCTGGAATGAAGAGCTTGCTGAACTGGCCAGATCGCACAATAATGCTAATATTCTATGTATACCGGCAAGGTTTACCACACCGGAGCAGGCTAAACAAATCTGTATGAAATTTATCACTTCAGAGTTTGAAGGCGGCCGCCATGCAAACAGGGTTAATAAAATATCCTGTTAACAACTATAAACTAACCAATTAATATATGATGATCAAACAATCAGTCTGGGCTTTGCTCATTCTGGGTTATTCCGTACAGGGATTTGCTCAGGA
Organism: Pedobacter sp.; assembly: GCA_041671205.1. Classification (GTDB taxonomy): domain Bacteria; phylum Bacteroidota; class Bacteroidia; order Sphingobacteriales; family Sphingobacteriaceae; genus Daejeonella. The sequence goes on along the minus strand of JBAZCD010000050.1, from coordinate 2,071 downwards.
TCCGAATGCACAAAAATTTGCGGAACAGATTACTGCTAAAAAAGCAAAAAAACATTTGAGCATACTTGCTTCAGATAAATTTGAAGGCAGGGAGACCGGAAAACGTGGCGCTGAGATGGCTGCCGCTTATATTGCAAAAGAATTCAAAAAGCTAAAATTAACGGCGCCTGTAAACGGTTCTTACTTTCAGGAAGTTCCACTGGTTGAATCTTCTTTCAATGTTACTTCCTTTACCGTGAACGGTAAATCATTAAGCATAGGAAAAGATTTTCTTTTTACCGGCAGCGGTGATTCCAAAACAATCAATGCAAGTGATGTGGTATTTATCGGTTATGGTATAGGTGCCGGAAATTATAATGATCTTAAAAACATCAATATAGCTGGAAAAGTTGTTTTACTGATCAATAAAGGTGAACCAATGAGTAATGGCGTATCAGTGATCAGCAAAACTTCAAAAGCATCTGACTGGAGCAACAGCCGTTTTAAACGCCTTCAGTACGTAATGAGTAAGGGGCCTTCATTGATTCTGGCTGTTAGTCCGGATGTGAATACTGCACTTCAGTCATACAAACCAGGAAACGGCAGACTAAGTCTTAAAAAAGAAACAAAGGCAGAGGCAAATAGTCGTGCCGGCTCTGCAGCTACGGTTAGTATTACACCCGAACTTGCAGATCAGATCCTTAAGAGTTCAGGAAAAACTTATAAAGGATTAAAATCTTCGATTGACGATAGTGGTATTCCGCAGTCACAGGTTCTGAAATCTGAGATCGCAATAAGCTATGGTCCGGTTAATAAAGATGTAAAATCTGTAAACATACTGGGCTATATAGAAGGTACTGACCTGAAAGATGAAGTTTTGGTTTTTTCAGCTCATTATGATCATATCGGACTTACAACCGATGGAGGAACAGACAAAGTAAATAACGGTGCTGATGACGACGGATCAGGAACAACCGGTGTTTTATCAATTGCAAGAGCTTATGCAAAAGCAAAAAAAGCAGGACTTGGTCCGCGCAGAAGTATTCTGTTTTTAATGGTAACAGGCGAAGAGAAAGGTTTATTGGGTTCGGAATATTATTCTTTAAATCCTGTTTTCCCGATGGCCAATACCATCACTGATCTGAATATTGATATGATCGGCAGAACCGGCGAAGAATATAAGAACAGTGCAGATTCTGCAAATTATTGCTACCTGATCGGTTCAGATAAATTGAGTACAGATCTTCATAAAATCAGTGAAAACGCGAATGCAGTTTATACAAAAATGAAGATCGATTACAAATACAATGATCCGAAAGATCCGGAAAGGATCTATTACCGCTCAGACCATTATAATTTTGCCAAGCATGGTGTTCCAATTGTATTCTACTTTAACGGTGTACACGAAGATTATCACAAGGCAAGCGATGAAGTAAGCAAGATTAATTTTGAACTGCTCGCCAAACGGGCTCATTTAGTTTACTATACGGGCTGGGATCTGGCAAACCGCGAAAAGAGACCATTTGTTAATGTGGAGAATGATATGCCTGCTACACGGTAAATCGGTAAAAAAGTCTCCGGCTTTGTTATCAGATCGAAGTAACATTCTATTTCTTTCAGGTCTTTTTTTAATAAACGATTCCAGTCAAAATTCATAAATTCGCATAATGAGCAAGTTAGCCAGCGATTTCATCCATACCTCAGATACTAAAGCTTTTGATTTAGACCATCGTCGAATCATCAATTATAATATTGGTAAATACCATATCGCTGTTGACCGGGGTTTGTCAAAGCTGGCCAATCTTGAAAATTCCAGGCGTAAAGCACATACGATCAAATGGAAAGTAATGGAGAACCTCGACAAGCTTCTACCGGAGTTTGAATCGAATTTTCAGCGTAAGGGGGGTAAAGTGATCTGGGCAAACGATTCCGAAGAGGCCAGAAAAGAGATCCTTCAGATCATCAAAAAAGCCGGGGCAAAAACGGTCATAAAATCCAAATCCATGGTCACTGAGGAAATTCATTTAAATGAATTTCTGGAAAAAAATCATATTGAAGCTTTAGAAAGTGATCTCGGTGAATATATCGTTCA
>JBAZCD010000049.1:2281-11127 GCA_041671205.1 Pedobacter sp. | reverse complement strand
AGCCGCTGTTTTTGTCCCCCGGAAAGCGTAATTCCACGTTCTCCGATCAGTGTCTGAAAGCCTTTGCCGAATTCCATTATATTATCAAATACTGCTGCATCTTTTGCAGCCTGCTCAACTCTTCCGGGTTCTGTTGCCTGCATGCCAAAAGCAATGTTATTATAAATAGTTTCAGAAAACAGGAAAACTTCCTGCGGTACAAAGCCGGTCTGCTGCCTGAAATGATAAAGATCAAGCTGTTTGATGGGGGTTCCGTCAATTAATATTTGTCCATTATCAGAATCATACATACGCATCAGCAGGTTTGCGATTGTTGATTTTCCGGAGCCTGTACGGCCAATAATTGCCAGAAATGCACCAGGCTTCACTTCAAAAGAAATATTTTTAATTGCCTGTATGCCAGTGTCAGGATATCTGAAATTTACATTCCTGAATTCTATACCTCCTTTTATTTCCAGCTTTTCATCAGACAGGGAAACGATCTCGGGTTTTGTATTTAGAAATTCATTAATTCTTTTCTGGGATGCAGCAGCTCTCTGGATTAATGAAGTTACCCAGCCCACAGAAGTTACCGGGAAGGTGAGCTGATTGACATAAACGATAAATTCAGCAATATTCCCCGAAGTAATATTGCCGTTCATTACCTCAACTCCTCCAATATACACCGTTATAATGGTACTCAAACCCACCAGCAGGAGCATCATCGGATAAAACATTGCCTGTATCTGTACCAGAGACATGGAATGCAATTTATAGTCCTCACTTTCTGCATTAAATTTTTTACGGATATCATCCTCCCTGACATAAGCCTTGATCACTCTGATCCCTGAAAAAGTCTCCTGTACAAAGCTTGACAGGGAGGATAGCTGCTGCTGGATTTTTTCGCTGCGAAAGTTAATTATGGTATGAACATAATAAATCGTGATCGCTAAAAGTGGTAGTGGTAACAATGAATAGATAGTCAGTCTGGCATTTACATTGAACATAGCAATGATGATCAGAATAAACAGTACGGAAGTATTTATCGTGTACATGATCGCCGGGCCAAGGTACATTCTAACACGGCTCACATCTTCAGTCACTCTGTTCATCAGATCGCCGGTATTATTTCTGCGATAAAATGCCATCGATAATTTCTGATAATGCTGATAGATCTCATTTTTCAGATCGTATTCAATATGCCTGGACATCAGGATGATCGTTTGGCGCATGAAAAACAAGAAGATACTTCTGAGCAGTGCCAGAACCAGTACGCTTAATCCGAATAAGAGTAAACTTTGTCCAAAGATCTCTGACATTAGTTCCTGACGGCTGAACCCATTAAAGAGTCGGAAAAGTGAGATATTTTCATTAACCAGATCAAAAGCTATCCGGATTACCTGTGCAGGAAGCACAGCAAAAAGATTTGAAATTATGACGAAAAGTATGCCGGGCAGCAAACGCCAGCGGTATTTATAGAAAAATTTATTGAGGTAAGCCAGTTCTTTCATCAGATACTCCTGGTGCAAAAATAGCCAGAATTTAAGTACGGGCTTGTACATTTTACATTTTTACCGTGAACATAATAAGAACCGGACTTAGAATTACACTCTTTAACCATACAGATAACTAATAAGCTCAAAAAAGTATTGCAAATCAATAACATGAATAAGTAATAACAAATTTTACTACTTTTGTGCCGTAAAGCCAGGCATACAACATGATATTATCTCAATTTGATGAACATTCAGTTTTTAGTCAGCTTGATGGATTCGGACATCAAAAATTAGTTTACTGCAGCGATCCTGATACCGGATTAAAGGCAATTATTGCTATTCATGACACAACACTTGGCCCTGCTTTAGGAGGCACCAGGATGTGGCCTTACAGGTCAGAGTCAGAAGCTTTACATGACGTTCTGCGTTTATCGCGCAGCATGACTTATAAAGCAGCCATTACAGGTTTAAATCTGGGCGGTGGGAAAGGAGTAATTATTGGTGACAGCCGTTTGCACAAATCAGAAGCCCTGATGCGCCGTTACGGACGTTTCATTGAAAATTTGAACGGATCATTCATCACAGCTGAAGAGGTTGGCACCAACCCGAGGGATATGGAGTACATCCGTATGGAAACGAAATATGTTACAGGTGTTCCTGAATCGATCGGAGGAAGCGGTGATCCCTCCCCGGTAACGGCAAGAGGAGTATTTATGGGAATTAAAGCCTGTTTAAAGGAATGTTTCGGGAATGAAAGTCTGGCCGGAAAATCAGTAGCAGTGCAGGGAATAGGACAGGTTGGAGAGAATTTGGTTTCTTTGCTTAGAAACGAAAATGCAAAAGTTTATATCAGTGATATCAATGAAGAACGGCTGGGGCAGATTGCACAAAAATATGGAGCGATAGCTGTTGCCAATAATAATCTTTTTGATCTTGATATTGATGTTTATTCCCCTTGCGCTTTGGGTGCAACTGTGAATACAGAAACAATTAATCGTTTAAAATGTTCAATTATAGCCGGTTCTGCCAATAATCAGCTTGCTGATGAGGTGGTGCATGGTCATATGTTGCTTGAAAAGGGCATTATGTATGCTCCTGATTACCTCATTAATGCAGGAGGCTTAATCAATTGCTACTCAGAAATTGCAGGTTTTAATAAAAAGAAAACATTTCAGATGGCTGAAAATATCTATGAAGCTACCAGAAGAGTGTTACAAAAATCAAAAATGGAAAATATCCCGGCAAACGAAGCAGCAAATAAAATTGCTGAGAAGCGAATTGAGGATATCAGAAAAATAAAAGCTTCCTATTAATTTAGGACTAACAAACAAATCGTTCTTATACATGTTAAACAGAAGGCATCTGAGGGTTAAAGCGTTGCAGGTATTGTATTCTTATCAGCAATCACAGGTAAAGGAAATTTTGCCTTTCGAAAAGGCACTCTTACAAAGTGTTGAAAAGGTTAATGAAATGTACATCTGGCTGTTATCCCTGCTTGTTGAAGTGGCAGATTACAGTCTCATTGACGCCGGAGAGCGGGCAAATAAATATCTTCCCTCTGAAGCAGATCTGAATGCAAGTGTAAAACTTCAGAACAATCTCTTTATCAGTGCATTGAAGCAGAACCCGGAGTATCTGGCTGCAGTAAAAAAATATAAGATCTCCTGGGATTTCGATCCGGAAGTATGCAAATCCATTTTTATTACCCTGAAAGCTTCTGATGAGTATACAGCGTTTAACAATAATACTGAACATTCCATTCAATCTGATAAGGATATCATCAAGTATATATTTAAAAAGCTGATCCTGAAATCTCCGGGTATTGAGCAGATATTTGAGGAAAAGTTCATTAACTGGCCGGTAGATAAGGAAGTACTTCAGGCTTTGGTAGCTAAGACATTCAAAAATTTTTCAAGTGAAGATCCTGCTGAGAATAAGCTGGCTCAGGCTTGTCCGAACTGGGATGAAGACCGTCCATTTATTTTGGATCTGTTTAAAAAGGTAATTGCTTTTGAATCTGAATATCAGGAAATGATTGCTCAAAAGACAAAGAACTGGGATTCAGAGCGTATTGCAGTGATGGATACCCTGTTAATGAGGATGGCCATCACTGAGCTGATTCACTTTTCTTCAATACCCGTGAAGGTAACCATGAATGAATATATTGAAATAGCAAAAGAGTTTAGTACACCTAAGAGTAATTCGTTCATAAACGGTATTTTAGATAAAATTTTAGCCGATCTTAGGGCTTTAGGGAATGTTCGTAAGACAGGCAGAGGATTAGTGGAATAAATTTAAAATTAATCTGCAAAAAGGCTTTTTGTGCAGATTCTATGTTTAAAAAACAATTAAAATCTAATGAAGAAAATTATTTTATCAATTGCATGTCTGGTCGTTTTGGCATCATGCAATAATCAAAAAGTATCAGAAAGTACTTCAACTACAGATTCAAAGGAAACCAGTGAAATTTCAGAAGTGGATACTGCCAATGCTCCTGCATTTAAATTTGAAAAGGAAGTATATGATTTTGGTCAGATCAAAGAGGGTGAGAAAGTTACTTACGATTTCAAGTTTAAGAATATTGGAAAGAGTCCGCTAATTATCAGCAGTGCAACAGCTACCTGCGGTTGTACCATACCTGAATATCCTAAAGATCCTGTTGCTCCGGGTGCTGAAGGAATTATACGCGTTGTATTTAATAGTGCAGGAAAGCCCGGTATGCAGAATAAAATCGTGAGCATCACAGCAAATACAATTCCTTCCCTTACCGAGGTGAATATACTGGGAACGGTTCAGGCAGCAGAAACAAAGTAAAATCAATAATTAATTAATATATAATATGGATATGCAACAGATCGGCCAGTTTTTACCAATGCTACTAATTATTGTGGTATTTTATTTTTTCATGATCAGACCGCAAATGAAAAAGGCAAAGGATCATAAAAAGTTTGTTGAAGAATTAAAAAAGGGTGATAAAGTGATCACAACATCAGGGATACACGGTAAAATTGTTGATTTGAATGATACTACATTCCTGATCGAGGTTGAGAGTGGTACTAAAATACGTTTTGAAAAGTCTTCTGTTTCACTGGAGTCGTCAAAAGCACTTAGCCAGCCTGCAGCTAAATAATCAGATCATTTAATAAGTAAGAACGCCGCTTCCTTTTTTGAAGCGGCGTTTTTATTTAACTAAATTTGATTAATCATAGCCTGATATGCCCTTTATAAAATTCACTAAAGTTGAAAGACGCCGGATCTCATTATTTTTCGTCTGCTTATTATTAGCAGCAGGAGCATGGATGTTCTTTGCTTTATCAAACAAGTATGTTTATCAGGTTCAAACGCTTGTTCGTTTCGTTAATTTGCCTGAAAATAAAGCCTTTCACCCCCTGCAATCTGATACAGTTAAGCTTCAGGTTGAAGGTACCGGCTGGCAATTATTGTTTTCTAAACTGAGGATCAATCCTCAATCTGTAGATATAGATCTGAAAGAATTGCGTAAACATACTTTCATAGAATTATCGGATCAGATAGATAAGATCAATAAACAGTTCGCTTCCATTCAAAAGGTGGTCTATATACAGCCCGATACACTGTATTTTGATTTTTCTTCCAGCACAGTAAAGAAAATACCGGTACGTTTGAGGCAAAACATTGAATTTAAGAAGCAGTTCGGTATATCCGATTCCGCTCAGATCAGCCCTTCTTATGTAACCATTACAGGGCCGCGCAAAGAACTTGAACAGATTAAAAGTTGGGATACCCAGCTACTGAGACTTAAAAATGTGAGTGCTGATATAAGCATGAAAATCAATCTGCAGCGTCCGGCCAAGGCCAATATTACCGTACATCCCGGGATAGTTGATCTGAAAATTCATATTAATGAGTTTACAGAAAAAGTGGTTGAAGCTCCTGTAAAAGTTTTGAATAACCATGAATTCAGGAATGTAAAGTTACTCCCTGAAAAAGTAAAAATTACATTTCTGACTGCTCTCAATAATTATTCAGAAACAGACCGAAGCAGTTTTGAGCCTACTGTCGATCTGAATAACTGGAAGGATAAAGGATATGCCCAGTTACCGGTTAAAATAAGCCGCTTTCCTAAATTTAGTAAAATTATAAAGATTGAACCGCAGACCATTGATTTTATAATTCAAAAATAATGCTTAAAATAGGTGTCACAGGGGGGATTGGCAGTGGTAAAACTACTGTCTGTAAGGTATTTGAATTGTTGGGTATCCCGGTATTTTATGCCGATCAGGTCGCTAAATCAATCATGCACACGGATCCAGAGTTGAAAAAAAAGTTACTGGAGGCATTCGGGAAAAAATCTTATTCCATGAATGGGGAATTGAACCGTTCCTATATTTCATCCATTGTATTTAATAATGAGCTGGAACTTGAAAAATTAAATGCCCTTGTGCATCCCGCAGTTTTCAAAGCTTTTGATACATGGATTGCAGGGAATTCGGAAGCCCCCTATGTGATCAAAGAGGCTGCATTGTTGTTTGAAAGTGATTCTTATAAAATGTGCGACCAGTCTGTTCTTGTGATATCACCCCTGGCAAGCAGGATAAGCCGGATTAAAGCCAGAGATGGTATAAGCACAGAAGAGATTCAATCCAGGATTAACCGTCAGCTCAGTGATGATCAAAAGATGAAATTTGCTGATCATATTCTGGTGAACGATGAGCAGCAGTTATTAATCCCTCAAATTATCAGTTTACATCAACAGTTTTTGAAGTCAGACTCCTGAAATGATTATTGAAGATTTTTTAGTCATTAATGAGCGGGGATTGTATTGCCGCAGCGGTGATTTCTATCTGGATCCGAAGGAAGCTTCAAAACATGCTGTTATTTCGCATGCACATGGTGATCATGCTGTCAGAGGCAATGATTATGTGTATTGTACACCTGCAACAGCTGCCTTTATGCAGCACCGGTACCAGAAAAATGCCGGTAGAAATATCCGGACCTATGGTTGGTCGGAATCGTTTAATTTAAACGGGGTTACCATCAGCTTCATTCCTGCCGGGCACATTCTGGGATCTGCCCAGGTTCTTATGGAATATAAAAGTGTAAGATATTTATATACAGGTGATTATAAATTACAGTCTGATGCTACCTGTGAAAAAATCGAGTTTGCCAAAGCAGATGTTTTGATTACCGAATCGACTTTTGCTGATCCCGCTGTTCAACACCCTTCAGCCTCTGATGAGATTAATAAACTGAATTCATTCAATCATAATGTTTTACTTGGTGCCTATTCTTTGGGTAAGGCTCAGCGTCTCATTCGTCTGATTACTGATCACTGTCCGCAGCGTTCTGTTTTGGTCCATCATTCTGTTTCCGGACTGAATAAGATCTATGAGCAATTCGGGTTTAATCCCGGCAAATACGAACTCTATAGCCGTAAACAAATGAAGCAGCCGGATCAAAATATGGTTTATATTGTGCCGCCATTAACATTTAACAGTTATATCAGGGCAAAGAATGTAGTGAGGGCATTTGCTTCAGGATGGTTGAGGTTACAGACTAATAATGATCTTCAGCTATTGATATCAGATCATGTTGACTGGAATGATATACTTTTTATGCTCAGGGAAGTAGAACCGAAAGAGGTTTGGACCCTTCATGGAAATGGCAGGTATTTAAAATTGCATTTCAAAGATAAATTAAGAGTAAAATTACTGGACAATGCTGATTGAAAACATTGACTATACCTTAGATGAATATGGTAATCTGGTCTTTACAGAAAAATATCATTTGAAAAGAGGATACTGCTGTAAAAATAAATGCAGAAATTGTCCATGGAAGTATGGTCAGGATAAAAATCAAAAAGACGAAGCAGAATGAATAGTTTTTATTCAAATTTGCTTTACCTATTGTAAATATTAATCTCTCATTCGTTTGTTGATCTACCGCAAATTAAAATGGAAATAGAAAAGGAAATTTACAGCAATAAGTTTGAGAATAACCATCAGAAGGTGGTAGTTAATCTGATCTATACTTATGGATGGATTACCAATTTACTAAGACTGCAGTTTAATAAGTACGAAATTACACTTCAGCAGTATAATATTTTACGAATCTTACGCGGACAGTATCCCAAACCTGCCACAATAAATATTCTGAAAGAACGTATGCTAGATAAAATGTCGGATGCCTCCAGAATTGTCGAACGTTTAGTACAGAAAGAACTGGTAAAACGTTGTGTTAATAATAAGGACCGCAGGGCGGTAGATATACTAATAAGCTCAAAGGGTCTTGAAATACTTAAGAAGCTGGATGAAGAAATGTCTCCGAAAGATTTGCTGGCAGAAAATCTCAGTGATGAAGAAGCAATTACTTTAAGTAGATTGCTGGATAAGATGAGGGGTTAGGGTTTAATTGACACCCGATAGCCTTTGGGTTGATATTTGAAAATGGAGAATTCGATCTTTACTCCAAAAACCGAAATTGAGCTTTAAGCCTTTAGCTTTCACCTTTTAACTTAGTTGATTAGTTTCTCCTTATTCAGATATAACTTAAAACTTACAACCTATAACTTACAACTTCCTTAGTGTAAATAAAACCCAATCAGTGCAATACCAATACCAAGCAGGACTGCTGCCATTTTTTTCAGGTTGAATTTATGATCTACACTTGATTCGAACAGGATAGTAGTGGATATATGAAGGAATATACCGATAACCACACCCATTATACTGTCAAAGTAGATTTCAATATTGCCAATTGAACCTTTGCCGATTCCGTAACTTATCCAATATCCCAAAGGACTCATTGTTGCAAACAGAATTAATAACCCGCCAACCATGCCTTTACTCAATTTATTCTGGATCAAAACACTTCCAAGCGCGAATGCTGCAGGGATATGATGTAATGCAATTCCAAAAACAAGTTCATTATGCTGTTTCTGGGCCAATGGCATACCCTCAAGAAAGGCATGTAAACATAAACTGGCCATGATTCCTAAAGGAAATACATAATGTTTTTGATTATGTTTATGGATATGGCCATGTTCGATCCCTTCAGAAAACTGTTCCATAACAATCTGAAGGAGGAAACCTCCTAAAATGAATAAGCCAATTTGCGGGTGTCCGGAATGATACACATCCGGCATCAGGTGAAGCACCGTAATGGCAAACAGGTAAGCACCACTGAACGATAATACCAGCTTCAAACGGTTAGTATTATCTTTCCTGAAAAGAAAGATCCCTAATCCGCCTGATAAAGAACTGCTGAAAAGGAGAATTAGTTCCCAGGTTGCCATAGTTTGAATGCTTTATTGGCCAATAGAATTGAGCTCGTTACATATCCGATCATGCTCCCCAAAAGTGCACCACTCAGAATATCGATTGGATAATGTAC
>JBAZCD010000049.1:0-2271 GCA_041671205.1 Pedobacter sp. | reverse complement strand
TACATAGATTTGAGCAAAACTGATGGAAGCGGCCCAGAATAATCCGATTGGCAGGATCAATTTCCATTTATGATAAAATAAAAGAATTAAAAAAACAGCGATAGCAAAATGGTTGGAAGCATGTGATGATGGGAAGCTGAATCCGGTTCCGCATGCTACAATATTCTTTACTTCAGTTTTAATTTCCGGATCATTGCAGGGTCTTAATCGTTCAACTGCAGGCTTGATCACTGAAGATGCTAAGTAATCAGTAAAGCCAAAGGTAAGTGCTGTAAAAATTAAAATGATCCAGCCTTTTTTTCCATAGTTTCTGACTAAAAAGATTGCGATGAACAGATAAAGCGGAGTCCAGAAAAAACGATTTCTCAAAGCCGGCATCAGCCAGTCAAAAAATGGATTACTCAGGCCATGGTTTATGGCGAAGAATAAATTTTGGTCAAGCTGGATGATCTGTTCAAACATTGGCTTTCTGGCAAATGAAGATTAAGCGGTCTGATCTGCTTTTATCGAAAGGGTTTAAAGCGAAATCACCAAAATGATTCAAAATTTTAAAACCGCTTTTTTCGAACATGCGCTCAAAGTCGCTGAGGGTAAATGCCCTGACTTCTTCTTTGAATGAATAATCTTTATTTTTGTGCTCAAAAGAAATGCTTTTTATAATTTTCCCGTCCGATACCTTTTTACTGATATAAAAGTCAATACCATCCACATGCTTAACTTCCTGATTGGAAAGGTGATTCATGATCTTGTGGCTGTTAAAATAATCGAGGACCAGAATGCCATCTCTTTTTAATGATTTCCAAAATGTCTTCAGCGCATTGATATGATCCTTTTCAGTCTCGAAATATCCAAAACTAGTGAACAGGTTAAACGCGATATCAAAGTAATTGATATAAAATAAATACCGCATATCATGAACATAAAAGTGAAGCTTTTCGTTTTCAAACTGCTGGGCAAATTTTATGTTGGAATTAGACAGGTCTATCCCGGTTACATCATATCCCTTTTTGTTGAGGTATACTGCGTGCCTTCCGCGCCCGCAGGCAATGTCAAGTAAAAAGGAATTTGCTTCAGGTTTTAGATATGCACACAGATTATCAATAAAGAATTCAGCCTCCTCGTCGTTTCGCTGATGATACAGGATATGGTAGTAAGGGGAACTAAACCAGTTTTGAAACCATTTCTTGGGCATAAGCAGATATCAGGATATGTTGGCAAATATATACATTTACTGTTTTACAGTAGGTGTATAGAATGGAATTGTTATTTTTGGGCACTTAAATTTATAACGTGGCATTAATAAAATCAATCTCAGGAATACGGGGTACAATCGGTGGTATTTCCGGCAATGGTCTGACACCTCCCGACATCATAAAATTTACATCTGCCTATGGAAGATGGGTTATTTCGAATACAGGAAAAAGGAAGGTTGTCATAGGCAGAGACGCCAGGATTTCAGGCGAAATGGTTAGGAATCTGGTGGTTGGCACGCTTCAAAGTATTGGAATTGACGTTGTCGATCTGGGCCTTTCAACAACTCCAACTGTTGAGCTTGCAGTGCCTGATGAAAATGCCGGCGGGGGTATCATTCTGACTGCAAGCCATAATCCAAAGCAGTGGAATGCATTGAAATTACTGAATGAAAAGGGAGAGTTTATTTCTGATGAGGAAGGTCAGTTAGTATTGACAATGGCCGAAGAGAGTGATTTCGAATTTTCGGATGTTAATGTTCTGGGAAAGGTTACTTATGATGATACCTACCTTCAAAAGCATATAGATAAAGTTCTTGCACTGCCTTTGATAGATGCTGAAGCAGTCCGTAATGCCAATTTCAAAATAGCGATTGATTGTGTTAATTCTTCGGGAGGGATATTTGTTCCTGCTTTGCTGAAGGCAATGGGGGTAAAGACCATTTATGAGCTCTACTGTGAACCCAATGGTGAGTTTCCGCATAATCCTGAACCGCTTCCCGAAAATCTGACCGATCTGTCGCGAGAGGTGGTAGCCAGAAAAGCGAATCTCGGTATTGCTGTAGACCCGGATGTTGACCGCTTGTGCTTTGTATGTGAGGACGGTTCAATGTTTGGAGAAGAATATACCCTTGTAGCTGTTTCAGATTATGTTTTGAAGCATACTCCGGGTAATACAGTATCCAATTTGTCTTCTACCCGTGCATTAAGAGACGTGACAGAAGCTGCTGGCTGTGTCTATAATGCAGCGGCTGTAGGAGAGGTGAATGTTGTAAAAAAGATGAAAGAAACCCATGCAATT
>JBAZCD010000048.1:0-11140 GCA_041671205.1 Pedobacter sp. | reverse complement strand
TGAAGGGCTTACCCCTCCATTATTTAAATTTATGATGTTGGGACTAACCGTAAATGCCTGTTGAATAACACTCCAGTAATCTTCATCTGCAGCTACGTCAAGTGGCGAAAGATGCCTGATCTTACTATTGGCAGATGAGATTTCCTCAGCATGTAATTGATTGAACAAGCTGTTGACTGAAAAAGCACCCGCCATCAATCCTATTTGCTGTATAAATTTTTTGCGTCCTGACATGGTCATATTGATTAATAAAAAAACCTATTGGGTATAAAATCGCGAATTTGAAAAAATCTTTACCTGATTCTTTATCTGTTTGTCAATAAAAAATTGGTTTGAGGAGATATCAGGTATCCCCCCAAACCAAAATTACTGTTTATCTACATCGAATATACATTAATTACCCTTCCCATAATCCGGTGATTTCTTATCAAACCAGATCCTTTCGGCATTAAGTTTAGCAATGGTAAAATCGTTAGGCGTAAAGCCCTGTTCAGTCATGGCTGCAGCCCAGTTGGTTCTGTTAACTTGTCCCGGATCAAGCGTCCACCATCTTCTTGGCAGCACATCACTGATAGCTTCGCGGGCAAGCAAGGTTGAATTGAACTTTGGATAACCTGTTCGGCGGGCGAGTGTAAATGCTTCGTTAGGCTCACGGTAAAAATTCAAAAGTGACTGTATATAGATCTTTTCCAGATCGTTAGTCCCATCCAGTTTTACTTTTGCATTGGCCAGCTGGACATCAACCAGGGCATCAATATTTGCATATGATGTTGAACCGGCTGCAACAGCGATTTCATTCATAGTCTTTGCTGATGCACGAATGCCTTTATTGTACCATTCGGATGCAGTTCCCCTGGTGTTAACTCCGGTACCGTAGCCCTTTTGGACAAATTCAGCTATCTGCAAACAAACCTCTGCATATGAAAACAATACATCGACCACTGTACCGCTGCCTCTGTCCACAGTTGGCGCAAAGAATTTACGATTTACAGTTGAGATCAATTGGTACCTGTTCGCGCCTCCAGCGTTAAGCGGGTTCACGAAATAGGTACTTACGGCTGGATTTGACTGAAAGTCAGCCGGTCCGCCCTGATACATAATATTCGGATCATTAGTATTTATCCATGATGGCAATGTCTTACTGTATTTTACCAGGGTATCTTTAAAACTGCCTTGTAAAGAGTTTTTGTCGTAATAAATTCCAAGACGTGGATCAGCGGATGACTTCAAAAATTCTATTGCTGTTCCAACTGCAAAGTGACGGCTGTAAATATCAATGTTGTAGCCATCAACTCCGAAAGGATAATAAGCCGGATTTGCATGAACGAGCTGATCAGATGTTGAACTGAAAGGGCCTACTGCATCTCCCATTACCTCTTTGAATATTTGAGTTGCCTTAGCCGGATCCTGATTCTGATACCTTGCGGCAATTCTTAATTTCAAAGAATTAGCAAGTTTGATCCATTTTGTAACATCTCCTCTAAAAAAGACGTCATTATTCCCAAATGAGACCTGATTAGGTGAATTCTTTTGCAGAGCAGAAATAGCATCAGACAATTCTTTTAACCATACAGTATATAAGGTTTCCTGATTGTCATATTTAGGACTGTATTTAGCTTCGTCCCTGCCTTTGTTGGCTTCGGTATAAGGCATAGAGCCATTCATATCGCTGACCTTCAGAGCCATCATTACCTGAGGGATATAGGTAATCGCGTTTATTTGCTCATACTTCTCTTTATCCGCTTTAAGTGCAATTAACCTGCGCATCTCCACAAGATTCGGAAGAACACTGGAATAAAAAAGATTATAACGACCATTTACTCCGGTAGTTGACACAGCATAACTTTGTCCGGTCACTAATTGACATGCCGACAAAAAATGTGTAAACCCCTCATTCCAATATTCACCACCACGGGAAGTTTGCATTGGCACCAGTGATGAGGTAAAGAGTAACCTTACATCAACATCAGTAACAACATTAGGATTAACATTTACTGTCTCAAAATCTTTAGTACAGGAGCTTGTAAACAAGCTGGTGAATGCTGCTATTATGATATATAAAAATTTCCTTTTCATTTCTATTTTTTTTAAAATATGTATACCAATAAAGATTATTAGAAACGGACCTTTACTGAACCGCCAATTGACCGAATCATTGGTAAAAAGCCTTCTTCACCTACTGCTGAAGTCAAGTTGGAGTTTAATGACGCAGGATTAAAATCATACGGCAAAGAGTTGTAAATATATCCCAGATCCCTGCCTATAACACTTACAGAAATTGCATTAACCTTTAACTTGGTTGCAATGCTTTTTGGAAGGTTATATGATATTGCTACCTGACGAAGTGCAAGCCAGGTACTTTCCCTTATCCAGAAATCAGTTACACCTGTTGAAGAAGAAGCATAACGATAGTAAAACTGCGGTGCATGTGTTGGCTCAACCAATCCGGCTGCATAAGCCTCTTTAAAAGTCATACCACCAACATCGGCTGCAGTACCATTAGGCTGTGTAACCTTTTGACCAATAGCAAATACCCCATCAATGATCATCCCGTCATCATAAGTAATGCCGTCATATTTGCTGGTCCATGTAATACCTCCGTGAGATGCATCTCTTCCAAACAACGTATTAGGAAGCACCCCGGTATGTGTTCCTGATCTTAAAGATGACATAGCCATGTCGCCTCCAACTTTTGCATCAAACAACACATTCAGTGACCACTGCTTATATGTTAGATCATTAGAGAATCCTCCTCTGAAATTAGCATTGATATCACCGATGTCCTGATACTTATTACTCCTTTGGGGGAAAGCAGCACGGGCATCATTTCTCCAGGCAAGTACAGTCATTCCGGTTTTAGGATCGGCTGCATTTGATGGATTAGCATACTTTAACGACTGATTTATAGAACGGATTGTACCATAAGACTTTCCAACAACTGCCCATGAACTTGCGTCAAAAGCCGCGCCTCCAAGAAAGTAATCTGTTCTTCCCTCTGCCAGGGAAACGATCAGATTCTTATTTCTGGAGAAGGTTAAACGGGAATTCCAAACAAAGTTTTTTGTCTGTACAGGTGTTCCATCCAATGAGATTTCAATACCCTTATTCTGAATATTACCGGCATTAATCTTAACCCCTGAAACTCCAGACTCAATAGGTGTTGAAATATCAACTATCTGATCGTAGGTATTATCCTGGTACAAAGTAAGATCAAAACCTAAACGACTTTTCAGAAAACGCATTTCCATTCCAATTTCTTTGGAAATCTTTCTTTCTGGTTTCAAATTAGGTGATAAAGTACTGCTTGAACTGAATCCCGCCCGTGTAGGTTCACCTGGTAGTCCGATAACTTTACCTGCAAATCGATATCCGGGATTGATCACAAAAGGGTCCGTGTCTTTACCCAGAGCTGCAATATTTGAACGTAACTTTGCAAAAGTTATGATGCCTGGAAGCTTGAAGGTTTCAGAAGCGATCCATGAAAGACTTGCCGAAGGGTAATTGTAAAAATTATTTCCGGTTCCATCCTTATAAGTTAAAGCTGAAGACCAGTCACCACGCCATGTCGTAGCCAGATAAATCTGATTTTTATAATCAAAATCTGCACTGGCATAAACAGAATTGATCTTTTTATTATAGTTTATACCTCCGCTAACAAGTGGGGAATTCACTGAGTTAGAAATAAAATAACTACCCGGCACCATTAACCCGCCTGAAGTATTTCCCTGTGTGAAAGAACTAATGGAGTTATACATTTCACCACCGGCAAAACCATTAAATCCTAAATCCTTAACTATTTTAATATTATTGAATGAAAGTATTCCTTTGACAAAGCTGCTCTCCTTTTTAGACTGATTTAAGGTATAAGAGCCTCCGCTAAAGTCAGTAAATTGGCCAAGTGCCTTATTCTCATATTTATCATAGTTATTATTCAGATTACCTTCAACAGTGAAATTCGCCCATTTAGTCAACTTTGCATTTAAAGCAAATCGCCCCATAAAGTTCCTGCTATCCATAGTAGCAACTGTATTATGCATGTTAAACCAAAATTCCGGAGCCATTACTTTATTGGTTTCAAGCGGATTTGAACCTCTTGGTGCACCCCCCAATACCTGACTTGTATATCTTGATTGTTGGTTCCAATACTTGGTATCATAATTACGCGGGAACATCCAGGTATAGGCTACACCCCAGTTATCACCTGCAAATGTATCAGTATACGGTGCCCATGCCAGATTCTGAGGATTGGTATTATCACTTGTAGTATATCCTCCGCTTACATCTGTGCTTAGCCAGTTAGTCAGCTGGTGTGTAATCCTTAAATTAAAATTATCTCTCTTCATCTTATTCGCAACGGAAATTCCTTTCTGATCATCATGTGTTGCTGCAAATCTGTAAGTAGTTTTATCACCGGCTCCTGAGAATGCAAAACTGGTAGTACCCAAAGTACCATTTTGGAAAGCATCCAGATAGTTATTAGGAACAGCTTTATACTCTGTCCAGGTTCCATCATAATTACGAACCTTCTGATTAGCAAATTTAGGACCCCAGTTTTCATTTTCGCGATCCACTGCCGGATCAATATAAGGTTCCTTGGTAATAGGATTTATAGGGAATACCTTCGTGGTCCACATTTGATTTGCCTGGTAGTTCGGGTCACGGGCATCTGTAAAGAATGCACCAACGCTACCGCCACCATATTCATTCTGGAATTCAGGTCCTTTGTAAGGATCATATACCATGAAGTTTTGCGAGAAATCAACACCTATTCCATTGGCTTTACTACCTTTCTTAGTGGTGATAAGTACAACTCCGTTGATTGCTCTAGATCCATATAATGCTGCTGCTGAAGAACCTTTCAATATCGAAACACTTTCAAAGTTTTCGCTGTTCAGATTCGACAGGTCATTTGCGAAATCACGGCCACCTGCAACAGATTCATTGTCAACAATCACTCCATCAATTACAAATATGGGCTGATTATTCTGGCTCAAGGTTGAATTTCCCCTGATCACAATTCTTGAGTTTCCAAAAGGTCCGGATGCGCTCTGGTCAATTTGTACCCCGGCAACTTTTCCCATCAATGAATTGACCGGATTTAATTGCTGAGTAGCTGCCAGGTCACTGCCCTTAACTTCAGTCACAGAAAACCCTAAACTTTTCTTCTCTTTTGACATACCCAAAGCCGTAACAACAACTTCATTTAATGAAGTACTTGCCGATACAAGCTTTACGTTAACTGAACTGCGCCCATTAATCACAACTTCCTGAGTTACATAACCAATATATGTGAACACAAGAACATTTACATTATCAGGAACATTGATCGAGTACTTACCATCCAGATCTGTGGTAGCACCAATGCTTGTTCCTTTTAATTTGATACTTACTCCCGGAAGTGTTTCACCTTGCGCATCGGTTACAGTACCGCTCACCTTAATGTCTTTAACTTCATTACTTTGAGGTGAAATTACTACCAATCCATTTTCTAAAACACGGAATTTAAGCTCCGTATCCTTCAATATCATCCCCAGCACATCCATTACCGGGGTGTCTTTTACAGAAAGGGTGATCGATTTGTTTTCCGGTAAATTTTCTTCACTGTACAAGAGCCTGATATTTCCCTTTTGCTCAAGGATGGAAAAGGCTCTTTTAAATTTCACATTCTGGAAATCCAGATTAACTTTAACGTTTTGTGAATAACTGTTCGCTGATACCTCCAGGACAAGAAGAAATGTCAATGTTATTGTCCAGTTTAGCATTAATAAGAGTTTTTGGGTTGTGAAATCAGGCAACAGAACTTTATTGTATAGTTCTCTTTTTTTCATACTTTTGTGTATTACAAGGTTAATAATCTGATTATGTAGTTTCCACTACGATTGGATGTTAAAGGCAGGGAATGTTGGCGCATTTCCTGCTTTTTTTTGTTTAGTAGATCTTTACTTCATTTTCTGTGAGTTTATAGTTAAATGGTTTAATTAATTGCATGGCTTCTAGGGCCTGTATTATATTCTCTTTGATAAAAATTCCGGTAAACCGGTATGACCTGATCCTGGGATCCTCCAGTACAATACGCACATTGTACCAGCGTTCAAGTTTTGGCTGCAAATCTTCGAACGATTCATTCTGAAATACAAACTTGTTTTCGGTCCAGGATATTTCTTCAATATATTCCTCATTTCCAACTTTAACCGGGGTGATATTCTCAATCATCAAAACAGAATTGATGACATGGCTGGCCATCTTATCCTCTTTTTTCAGAAGTGCAAGCTTTTCAGATGGCTTAAGGACAAATTTCTGATCAGACCGGCCATTGACTGTAAGTTCGATAGAACCTTTCATCAGAGTTGTTTCAGACTCTTTATCACCCGGATAATCTCTGATATTAAACTCTGTTCCAAGCACTTTAATCGCAACTTTATTTGTTCTGACTATAAAAGGACGTGATTTATCATGAGCAACCTTAAAAAAAGCTTCCCCAATTAGTTTCACATCACGCCTGTTCCTCTTTTGCATTTCCATATCATAGGATATTCTGCTGTCACTATTTAACTGAACAATGGTTCCATCAGGAAGTTTAATTTCTTTACGAACACCTCTTCCGGCAATTACTTCCATTCGTTCTTCCTTATTAACCGGGATATAATTGCTGATAAAATGAGTGCTGATAACCAATAAAGCACAGGCAAATACAGTTAGAATAAAGGCAGGTCTTTTAAAATAGGCAGGCCTGATCTTTTTATCGGCTTCAAAATCAAGTTCTTCCTCATAATTTAGCTTGTGCTTATTATACGCTGAATCAAGGTTAGCCTTCTCTTCATTTTTTCCTAAGTCCCAAACCTGCTCCAGCAAAGCCTCATAATAAACCGCATCAGGATATTTTGTTAACAGGTATAACAATTCACCCAGCTCTTCTGGCGTGGCCTCCCCTGCAATCTTACGGGTTAATAGTTCAACAATGCGCTGTTCGTGCATACTTAGTCCGGACTCTTTTTTATGAGTATTCTTATAAGACAAGAATTATGGAGGAATTCCCTAGTCTGATCCGATATTTTTTTCAGAACTACTTGATCTGGAACTCAGATTTAAAAATCTTGGCGAGTTTCTGGGTTGCTGCTACCAGATGGGCATCAACAGTTTTGACAGAAATTGAAAGGATTTCACCGATTTCCTTATAACTGAGGTTGTTTTCTTTTGCCAGTTTAAAAACAAACTGACATTTTGGGGGTAATGATTGAATAGCATTTTCAAGCCTCTTCTTCAACTCATTATCAATGATAATCTGTTCCGGACTTGAGCTATCAAAGAAAAAATTAATATCAACATCGTCCAGTGAGGATGTTTTATTTCTTGAATTTTTCTTCAGGAGATTTAATGAAAGATTTTTTGCTATAACAAGGGCATAAACCTGAACATTGTTTATTTCCGGCAATGTTTTTCTGTTCTTCCATAAGGTGACCATCACATCTTCTGAAACCTCTTCGGCTTCTTCATTGGAATGAAGTATGCAAAATGCAAATTTCTTAACCGGCAGATAAAGCAGATCAAAAAGCTCCCTATATGCCCGTTCAGAACCAGAATAAGCTATTCTGCTTACGATATCCGGAAGATCTTGGAATTGCTGTTTCACTAAGATTAAGTAGTTCAACCGTAAGGTAGCAGAATTTTAATAAATGTGAAAAATAAAATATCAGGAAAAAATTATTGAGGTGCCTGCCGGGTCAATGAAGCCCAGATCAAATCATAAACTTCCGGTGCAGAGATCTGGTCTTTTGTAATTTTATGATCCGAAATAATTACAGGCTGATATTCCGGAAGGACGCCGGTTCTGCCATGTGACCCTTTGAGCAGATTTGCATCCAATGGAATCACATCCATCACATATCTGAAGCCGGCTTTCTTTTTCAATAATTTATATCCCGCACGAAGTTTGGAACTCATAAACATCTCCAGCGGGTCGTAGCCTGGTTTTTTATGGATATCCACACAACGGGCATAATCCGGCGCCTTTTCATCATCGAGCCAGAAATAATAGGTAAACCAGCTATCTTCATCAGCCATTAAAACAAAATCGCCCGAACGTTCATGGTCAATATGGTATGCAGCCTGCTTTTTCTTATCCAGAATTAATTCTATTCCGCTTACTCCTTCCAGTAACTTTCTCACCTGTTCAGTGACCGTGGGGTCGTTAATATAAACATGCGCAATCTGATGATCAGCCACAACGAAGGCTTTGGAAGCACCTGCATCCAGAAGTTCAAGCCCCCGCTCGATCCGTATTTCCAATAAACCATGCTCCCTGAACAAACGATTCAGATGAACAGGCTGATGAACCGGTGAAATTCCATACTCTGACAAAAGAATGATTTCTGCTCCCTTTTTTTCATAGAAAGCAACCAGCTGTTTTAATACTTCATCAATCTCATGCAATTCATTGTGGATCTTTGTAAAATCGGGCCCGAATTTTTGAAGGCAATAGTCAAGATGAGGCAGATAGATCAGGCTTAAGGTCGGGTCGTAGAGATCATCAGTGATCATAGAAGCATCTGCTATCCATTGTGTTGACTTAATATTTGCGCCGGGGCCCCAGAACTGAAATAATGGGAAAGTGCCCAGTTTTTCCTGCAGAATATCCCTTAAGCTTGCCGGATGCGAATAACAGTCGGGCATCTTTCGCCCGTCTGCCAGATAATTTGGCCGTGGAGTCACTGCATAATCAGCTGATGAATACATATTATACCACCAGAACATTTTTGAACAGGTAAATGCAGGGTCAGCTTTCTTCGCTCTTTCCCATATTTTCTCAGCGCCTACCAGCTTATTCGACTGCTTCCAGAATTTAATTTCGCAATCAGTCCGGTCATACCAGCCATTCCCCACTATACCCGTCTCAGAAGGCCATTTCCCCGTTAAATAGGTGGATTGGGAAGAGGTGGTCAAAGCCGGTAACAATGGCTCTATTCTGATCATATTTTTTCTATCGGTATATTCCCTCAGAAAAGGCATATGTTCACCCATCACGGAAGTTGACAGCCCCACCACATCAATAACAACAGTTTTATTCATGGTATTGATTTTACTACATTAATTGCTTTACCCAGTTCAATTCTCTGATAATACTCTGATCGATTGGAACCTTTAACGAATCAGGTAACACTTCCCAGGTATAGGTCTCAACCTCCATATGATCTGTAAAAGGCTTATTTTTCTGAACAGTTAACAACTCAACAATATCTGTTTGTGTAGACTGAAGCATCCCCAGGTTTTTGATAAAAACAGGCACATGAAAATGTGCCCGCCATTCTTTGACCGATGGGTTTGAATAATCTTTCAATGCTCCAGGGAGGTCAGAATAACGAAGCAGGTCTCCGTCTTCCTTTCTTGCAACTACCTGATGAAGATAGGTTGACTCATTATAAATTGAGAATGCTTCAGCGATACCTGCCCTTAACTTCACATCCGCAGGCATCTCTGCCTTTAATGCGGCACTGATCTGAATTTTCCCGACACGAATGCCACTTTTGTCCAATAGCTCCAAAACTTCAAGATGCGATTCATAACCAATTGCAAAATGGCATACATCATAACACAGGCAAATATGTTCTTTGACCAGCACTTCAGCTTCATTTTCTGTGATCTGCAGCCTGCCTGGCAATATTGATTTAGCAAGCGGAATAAGCACATTTTCAAACCAATGAATAAATTCAGCACCCGATTCCAGGACGCCATCCGGCTCGGGTTCAACATCCAAATGCATCATTATACCACTATTTTGCCTGATCCTGATCAACTCTTCGGCAAGCCCAATTATATTTTGAGTAGCTGTTAACATGGCCTTTTGAAATAGTCCACTTGTTGGATGCCAAAATCTGTAGCTGAGCGGAGAGGTCGATATGCCGCCTTCCATTCCTGCAGGCAAAAGTTTGGCCAATATCTTAAAAAGCCGTACAGTGTATTCTACTCTTTCATTGCTTGTCCAGTCGGGAGCATGTACCATATCCTTCACCACAGCATGATGAAAATCTCCATAAGGAAATCCATTCATGGTAAATACATAGGCCTTATTATCTGTCAGCCATGATTTAAATTCTTCCAGGGAATCCTCATTTAGCAAATCTTTACTTGCTGAATTAGAGAGGCGTAAACCAATACCCATAGGCTGATCCCGGCAAACCTCTTCCCTGATATTCGGGAAGTTATTCTTTAATGTCCCGAAATGATCCTTCCAGCTCTCACCTGAATGTATATTGGTACAATAGCTTAAATGTCCGGATGCGAGTTTCATAAATTAAATTTAGGGTATTCCGGACTAAGCTTCAGGGTCTGATTTCTGCAGGTCTTTTAAAACCAAAGCAGCCTGAATAAGTATTTGATGATCGATTTCATGCACCTCTATACCTTTTCCAATGCATTCAAGCAACATAATGGTCAATTCTCCACCCAAATGCTCCCGGAATTCTTCCAGTCCCGCCAGAATAGCTGAATTATTCTCAGATACTTCCATTAAAGGATGGCTAATCTCAAAACCAAGTCTGATCAGCAGATTTACGATTCTGATGCTTTCCTCATTGCTCAGATGACCAGATAAATTTGAATATACTGTATCTAAAGCCATACCCAATGCAACTGCCTCTCCATGAAGCACTTCAAAGTTTGAAAGTTGTTCCAGCTTATGTGCGCTCCAGTGTCCAAAATCCAGCGGACGGGAAGAACCGGTTTCAAAAGGATCCGCGCCGGCAATATGCTTCATATGAAGCTCGGCACATCTCCTGATGAGGTAATTCATTGTTTCAGCATCTCTCAGAACCAATGCTGCTGCATTAGTTTCGATCCAGGTAAAAAAATCGGGATCCTTAATTAAAGCGACCTTTACTGCCTCGGATATCCCAGAACGCCAATGCCTGTCGTTTAAGGTCCTCAGGTACAGATCATCATTGAAGACAGCGATCGGAGGTGCAAATGTCCCCAGGAAATTCTTCTTACCAAAGTAATTTATCCCATTTTTCACTCCAATACCTGAATCATTCTGAGATAATACCGTTGTCGGGATCCGGATATGCCTGATCCCGCGGTGCGAAACTGCCGCAGCATAACCTACGAGGTCCAATACTGATCCACCACCGATAGCTGCAATATAAGA
>JBAZCD010000047.1:0-11184 GCA_041671205.1 Pedobacter sp. | reverse complement strand
CCGGGTTATTTTTGAGGAAGTATCTCGCTGAAATTAGCGGTAAACCAATCTGGAGCCCGCATTTTTATACGATCCAGCAATTTTTCTCCGAATCTACTCCGCTCGTTGCTGCATCTCAGCTGAAACAGTTTTTCATTCTCTTTTCGGAGTATAATCTTTTACTGCAGAAAGAAGGAAAAGAGCTGGTTGGCGCTGATGTATTCTATCCATTGGCTGAGATCATTGTTTCTGATTTTTCTCAGATCGATTATTATATGGCTGATCCCCTGAAGGTCTTCAACCTGATTGGCAGCATCGCCGAACTGGAACAGCAGTTTCCAAATTTTGAACAGGAGCAGCTTGCCTTTATGGAGAGTTTCTGGTCATCTTTTTCACAGGAAAAGCAGAGTAAGGTACAGCAAAAATTTATTGAAATGTGGCATAGAATGCCCCGTCTGTATCAGAATTTCCATACACGCCTTGCTGAACAGGGGCTGGTGAGCAGTGCGAAGATGTACCGCAATCTGGCAGAAGGAAAAGATTCTGATCCCGGATTTTTAGACAGGTTCAGCCATGTGGTTTTTGTGGGTTTCAATGCGCTTTCGAGAGCAGAAGAAATTTTGTTTAAGTCGTGGCAGGATGAGGGCCGCTGTTCATTTTATTTTGATGCAGATGAACATTATTTTTCTGACACCATTCAGGAAGCGGGGCATTTTATCAGGAGGAATATTAATACCATCGGACTTGAAAATCAGTTCGGCATTGATGTGAGCCGGATTAATGTTCCGGAAAAGGAGTTTACAATTATTCAGGCACTGGGTAAGGTGGCACAGGGGAAACTGCTTAGCGAACTATTGCCGGTATCAGGTAAAAGTGAACCTTCCTCAAGGGCTATTATTCTGGCTGATGAAAGTCTGCTGCTTCCGGTACTTCAGACGGTGGATGACGAAAGTCTGAATATAACGATGGGCTATCCTTTTGAACAATCAGCCGTTTTTGGTTTATGCGATCTCTGGCTGGATATCCAGGAGGAAATTTCCTCAGGTGAAAAGATTTCAATTGCCTATCCCAAAGTTCTGACCTTTATATTCAATCCTCTGGTTGCTCTGGGTATTGAAGAAAGGAATAAGATACACAGGGAGATCATTGAAGAAAAGAAGGCAAGGTTCAAACTTCAGGATCTTAAAAATGCCGGGAAGATTGCAGGCCTTACTTTCAGTCTGTTTGAAAACCCTGCAGACTCCATAAGGAATCTGGGCAGTTTACTTTTGCTGGTATCCGAGCAGATAGCCGATCTGCGTAAACTGGAAAGTCTGCTGATCACGGAGGCGGTTAAAACGCTGAATGTACTTTCAGATAGCTTTGAGGATCTTGGGAAAAGTCAGGCCATGCCTGAAATAAATGCTTCCTTTGTTCTTAAAACGATCAGACGTGCTCTGGCAGGGCTTTCTGTACCTTTTGATGGAGAACCCTTATCAGGATTGCAGGTTATGGGTCTGCTTGAAAGCCGCTGTCTTGATTTTGATGAGCTAATTGTGCTTGGAATGAACGAAGGAGTATTGCCAAAGGTGAGTATTACACCATCCTTCATTCCTGATAATGTAAGAAGGGCATTTGCTTTACCGGTTCTGGAGAATCAGAATTCCATCTTCGCCTATTTCTTTTATCGGCTGCTGCACTGTGCGAAAAAAGTTACCCTGGTATATAACGGCATTACCGATGAGAAAAGCAGCGGCGAAGAAAGCCGCTTCATCAAGCAGCTTGAGTTTGAAACATCCTGCAAATTCAAACATGTGTTGCAACAAAATCAGCCCATCGATAACTCAGCTCAAAAGCTCATTGAAGTTGAAAAGAGCGGCCCTGTTTTGGATAAGCTGCATCGTTATTTAAAAAGAAATTCTGACATAAAATACGATAAAAAGATCTCAGCATCAGCCTTTACTGATTATATCACCTGTTCGCTGAAGTTCTTTTTTGGCAAAATTGCCGGCCTTGCCGAGCCGAATGATTTGCCCGATCAGATCGGTCCGAATACCGTTGGCACCATGCTGCATACTGTAATGGAAAGTTTCTATCGCGATTCCATAGGTAAAGAGGTTACTGCTGACTACATCAGGCAGCGCGAAAAGCTATTGCCGGATATGTCTAAAGCCGCCATGGTTAAGGAAATGAAACTGGATCCGGCAAATGAACTTCAGCAAAGCGCTCTTCAGCAAATCATTATTCAGGTGATCGCACAATATGCCATGAAAGTTCTGAGGCACGATGAGCGGATTGCACCTTTTGTGATTAAGGAACTGGAAGACAGGGATGCGTATACTCCCTTGTTTTCCATTGAAGTTGAGGGGAAGGAAGAGCAGGTCAGGTTAATGGGGATCATTGACAGGGTGGACCTTCATCAAAATAAAACCAGGATCGTGGACTATAAAACAGGTAAGGATCAGTTAAAATATGGTGATTTTGAAGGTTTGTTTGCTGAGGAAGGGAATGGTCAGAATAAGGCTCTGCTGCAAACGCTCTTTTATACCCTTGTGTATGAGAAGGCCAGAAACGTGAGTCATGTGGAGCCGCATCTTTATACGGTGAAGGACTTTAAAGAGGGAACCCTGTTTTATGAGAAAGGAAGGGGTGGTTTAATCCTGACTGATGAGAACCTGGCCGGTCTTAAAGATCTGTTTGCTGTACGATTGAGAGAGAAGCTTGGTGAATTGTTTAATCAGACGGTACCATTCAGGCAGACCACTAATCCTGATAATTGTACTTATTGTTCCTTTAAGGGGATCTGTCAGAGGTAGGGTCTTTATATCCGGAATGTATTCTACCCAGGGTTTCACCCTTCATTAATGGATTATACATTAAATTAAGAGTCAATTTTTATGCTATAATCGAACTTTTTAGCAATTTCCCGTCCTTTTAAGGATTGCCGGCAAGAGTTAAATTATATGGTTTGGCAGGTATTTGTAACATTGCGAATTCCGGCTATCCTATTCGGTTTGGTTTTCAAACATTAAACTTATATTTGCATTCCAAATTTTGATTTTACATGAGAGAAATACAATTCAGAGAGGCACTTCGCGAAGCATTAAATGAAGAAATGCGTAAGAATGAGAAGATCTATTTAATGGGTGAAGAAGTTGCTGAATATAACGGGGCATATAAAGTTAGCCAGGGAATGCTCGAAGAGTTTGGCGCTAAACGTGTTATAGATACTCCAATAGCTGAATTAGGCTTTGCTGGTATCAGTGTTGGTGCTGCAATGAACGGACTAAACCCTATTGTGGAGTTTATGACCTTCAATTTCTCGCTTGTGGCGATTGATCAGGTGATCAATGCGGCGGCAAAAGTGCTTAGTATGAGCGGGGGACAGTTTTCCTGTCCGATTGTTTTCCGTGGTCCAACTGGAAATGCCGGCCAGCTGGGTGCACAGCATTCCCAGAACTTTGACAGCTGGTATGCCAATTGTCCGGGGTTAAAAGTTGTTGTTCCATCAACTCCATATGATGCAAAAGGTTTATTGAAGCAGGCAATTCTGGATCCGGATCCTGTCATTTTCATGGAATCGGAAGTGATGTACGGTGATAAAGGAGAAGTTCCTGAAGAAGAATACTATTTGCCAATAGGTAAGGCCAATATTGTTAAGACCGGAACAGATGTAACTATTGTAACTTTTGGTAAAATGCTATCAAGAGTGGTTTTACCTGCTGTTGAGGAATTAAGCAAGGAAGGAATCAATGCTGAAGTGATCGATTTACGTACTATTCGTCCGATCGATTATGAAACTGTGATCAATTCGGTTAAGAAAACAAACCGTATGGTTTTTGTTGAAGAAGCCTGGCCATTGGGCTCAATAGCAACTGAGGTTGCATTTAAGGTTCAGAAGGATGCATTTGATTTTCTTGATGCTCCGGTATTGCGTGTAACTTGTGCTGATGTTCCGCTTCCGTACGCTCCAACTTTGATCAAGGAAGCACTTCCCAATGCTGAGCGTGTAATTGCAGCAGTAAAAAGTGTCCTTTATAAAGAAGCATAATATTAATAATCTATAAAAAAGGGTCCCGTTCCGGATTTAATCCGTGGCTGGACCCTTTTTTATCATTAGAATTCCGGATTTATTCCAGGCTGATCTGGCGTTTTATGCTTTCTTCGAGTGAGATCAGGGTTTCGGTCCGCTGAATCCCCTTTACACCCTGTATGCCTTCATTTAATACCTGTCGCAGGTGATTGGTATCTCTGCAGATGATCTTGGCAAACATGCTGTATGAGCCGGTAGTATAATGCAGTTCTACTACCTCTTTTATTTTTTTGAGGCTTTCTACGGCATCTTTATATTGCGAGCCTTTTTCCAGATAAATACCTAAAAATGCGCAGATATCATAACCGATCTTCTGCGGATCAATGATCAGATGCGATCCTTTAATCACTCCCAGGTCCTGCATCTTTTTCATTCTCACATGTATAGTTCCGCCTGAAACAATCAGTTTCTTGGCAATTTCAGTATAAGGAATAGTTGCATCTTCCATTAATATGCACAAAATCTGGGTATCCAGATTGTCAAGTTCGAAATTTTGGCTGCGATTTTCCATTTTTAATTAATGAATTATTAATAATTGTGCAATATAATTATTGTTTATGTAAAAATTAAATTAGTTTATTAAAATATTTGTAATAAATAGGGACTTAATTTACATTTGTATCAAGCAGTCGGAATTAAGATTGTTTATACACTGTAGGGTGGTGAAATTTGGCAGACACACCTCCTCGTCTCGGTGGCGAAGATTTAGGGAAATACTGTAACAGGGAAATAACTGCTTCGTGAAGGTTCGACTCCTTCCCCTACAGCAAACCTTATTCAACAGGTTTATAATTGGTTAGTTTAAATAAGCTCCTGCCCATCAGGAGCTTATTTTATTTTAGGGCTGTCTGCTTAAGTTTGCAAATGGAATCATTCTTAGAAATTAACAGGTTTCAAATTTTGACTTTAAAAAGTCATATTCAATTAATTATTTTTTAATAAAAACAATAATTTAGTACGAAAATCATAAAAATTAAAATATTTCATTAAAATATTTGCAAGAAATGATGAATTTGCTTACATTTGTATCAAGCAATCAAAATAAGATTGTTTACACACTGTAGGGTGGTGAAATTTGGCAGACACACCTCCTCGTCTCGGTGGCGAAGATTTGGGAAATACCGTAAAGGGAAATAACTGCTTCGTGGAGGTTCGAATCCTTCCCCTACAGCAAACCTTATTCAACAGGTTTATAATTGGTTAGTTTAAATAAGCTCCTGCCCATCAGGAGCTTATTTTATTTTAAGATAAATCTAATCAGATCCTGTTGTTCTTAAATCCACCCATACTTAAATATTGACAGGTTCGAAATTTTAAGCTCCAATATTATCAATCAATTATCAAATTGTTAAAATTATATTCATAATATTATTATATTAATAATAATTAAAATAATTCATTAAAATATTTGCAAAGAATCAAGCTTATATTTACATTTGTTTTAAGCAATCGGAAACAGGTTGTTTACACACTGTAAGGTGGTGAAATTTGGCAGACACACCTCCTCGTCTCGGTGGCGAAGATTTAGGGAAATACCGTAACAGGGAAATAACTGCTTCGTGAAGGTTCGATTCCTTCCCTTACAGCAAACCTTATTCAACAGGTTTATAATTGGTTAGTTTAAATAAGCTCCTGCCCATCAGGAGCTTATTTTATTTAAGAGGATTTTCAATTAGACGATTTGGGATCTGTGGATCAAGTGTAAAAGTTTTCCTATGTCTGAAATTGAATAGCTGATAAACAATCTATTTTGAACTGTATTTATCAGAAAACTTTTTATAAAGCTGTTTGTGCAGATTATCCGTACTCACATTCCTGCCCTGTATAAAAGCTGCTTCCACCTTATTGCCCAGCATATCCAGTGCATCACCATCTGAAATAAAAAGTGTCGCATCCTTACCGGTCTCAAGGCTTCCGGTGGTTTTATCAATTCCAAGAATCTTTGCTGTATTCAGACTGATCATGGATAATGCCTGTTCTTTTGTAAGGCCATAAGCTACTGCCGTTCCGGCTTCAAAAGGAAGATTACGCTGCCTCCAGTAACCGGTTCCTGTCAGTGAATACAATATACCGGCATCCTGAAGCATCTTAGGTAATTTATAAGGCAGATAAACGTCATCCTCCGTTTTATCCGGTAAGGTTTGGGTTTCTACCAATATAACAGGTACCTGGTTATCCCGGAGGAGTTCTGTGACCAGGTAGGATTCTGTGCCTCCTACAATCACCGGTTTTACATTGAATTTCCTGGCAAAATTGACTGCCAGAATAATGTCCTTTGCCGTATTTACATTCACATATAATTTTTTGCTTCCGCTGAACAAGCCTTTCATCGATTCAAACCGGGTATTGATTTCTGCAGGTTTTACAAGTTCTGAATAGGCTTTGGCTTCAGTAAAATAGGTGTCGAGCTGCGACAATTCTTTCTGATGTATTTCCTTTGGATCAGTCGCTGATGGAGCTGTTGGTCCGAAGAATCCACCCCTTGTTCTGATAACCGGCCAGTTAACATGGATGCCTACATCATTTTTATAGGAAGCATCTTCCCAGTTCCAGCCATCAAGTACCACCACCGCTGATTGCCCGGAAATAAGTCCGCCGCCCGGTGTAGGCTGAGCCATTAAAATTCCATTGGAACGTATGGTAGGAATAACTTTTGAATCGGTATTATAGGCAATGATCGAACGGATATGCGGATTGATCTCACCCACATCAGTCTGATCATCAGTACCCCTTGCTCCCATCTCCACCTCAATGAGTCCCAAGGTTGTAACCGGGGCTATAAATCCAGGATAAACATGTTTCTCATTTGCCGGAATGATGGTTGTAGTTTCTGAATTAAAGCGTACAATGCTTGCATCCCCGATTCCGGTGATCTTTCCTTTGTCAAAAGTGATGTATGCATTCTTTAAAACCTGGCCGTTACCGGTATGTATAGTGGCTCCAATAATTGCAACAGGTTTTGTCTGGGCTTTGGAAGGAACAATATTTGCCTGTCCGTAAGCGAGTATAGTGCAAAGTAATAAACCCGAAAAGCTTAAGTATTTTTTCATGTTGATCTTCATTTTGTGCTGATTATTGATTTGATACGGTCAGGTCGAGATTTTCAAGAGTTTCACATTCGTAAAGACGGGGACGCTGAAATACAGGACGGATAGTTGCCGAGCCGCTGCCTTTTGCTTCGATCATTTTCTGAATAATTCTTCCCTGATCTGCTTTTAGGGCTTTTTGCTTTGCTTCGTCCTTCTCCATATCCCAATAGGCAATACCATCAACAAATGTTTTTTCTGCTTTCGCATAGATGGAAAGCGGATTATCTGACCATAATACCAGATCGGCATCTTTACCAACTTTCACACTTCCTACCTTATGGTCTATATGAAGCATTTTAGCAGGGTTCAGCGTAACCAGCTTTAGCGCGTCTTCTTCACTCATCCCGCCATAGGTGATCGCCTTGGCGGCTTCCTGGTTTAAGCGTCTCGCCATTTCAGCATCGTCCGAATTAAATCCCGTCAGTACGCCCACATCATGCATGATCTTTCCATTATAGGGGATAGCTTCAGCCACTTCATTCTTGTAAGCCCACCAGTCGCTGAATGTAGAACCTGCAATACCTCTTTTCTTCATTCCATCAGCTACTTTATAGCCCTCCAGGATATGGGTAAATGTATTGATCTTAAAACCCATCGAGTCTGCCACATGCATCAGCATATTAATCTCCGACTGGACATAGGAGTGACACGTGATAAATCGTTTATTATCAAGGATCTCTACTAAAGCATCCAGCTCAAGGTCGCGCCTTGCATTATTTCCTTTTACTGCTCTGGCAGCTTTATATTCCTTTGCGCGGGTAAATGCATCGATAAATACCTGTTCAACCCCCATTCTTGACTGAGGGAAACGCAGGTTTCCTCCGGGTATCTGGAAATTGCTTTGTTTCACATTTTCTCCAAGTGCAAATTTGATAAAGCCATCACTTCCTTCAAATTTGAGTTGCTCAGGACTTTTGCCCCAGCGTAACTTGATCAGCTGACTTTGTCCGCCGATTGCATTGGCTGAACCGTGGAGGATTTGTGAACTGGTTACCCCGCCGGCTAACTGTCTGTAGATATTAATATCCTCCGAGTTGATGATGTCACCGATGCGAACCTCTGAACTGACTGATTGAGCTCCTTCATTGATTCCGCCTGAACCCGTTATGTGTGAATGCTCATCAATAATTCCGGCAGTGATGTGTTTACCGCTTGCATCGATCACTTTTGCTGATCCTGCCGGCAGATTTTTTCCAATGGCTTTTATTTTACCAGCATCGATCAGAACATCTGTATTACTTAATCTGCCTTCTTTCTCATTGGTCCAGACGGTAGCATTTTTAAATAGTACTATTTCTGATCTTGGTAATTCTGCATTTCCATAGGCCATGAAAGGATAAATAACCGGTCCGGATGCAATAACCGGTTTCGGACTATCTTTCTTAGGCTGATCTTTAAAGGCTTCTTTGAAAGAAGCTATCCATTTTTTACTGCTTCCATCCGCAAATATTGCATCTCCTTTGAAACTTAGCGGAGATACCGAACTGATATAGCCACTAAAGCGGATCGTGCCCTCAGGTTTTTTTTTCAGGTCGAAATTCATACTGATCAGATCACCGGCACTACTTATATTTCCCTTAACCTTTATGCTATCAGCACCTTTTCGTTCTGCATTCAGATCATAGGCACCTGTGGTGCCTCCAATTTTAATCTCCAGGTTTGAAATCCCTTCAACATTCACAGCATAGGTTCCTCTCAGATCAGCAATATCCATTTTGGTAACTATATACTGATTGCCCTGAATCCAGTTCTCATAAATGATATTGTCTTTTTTAAAGATATTGTCCGAAGTAATGATGAAGTTTGCCAGTTTGCCCTTACTTAAAGTTCCAACCAGTTCAGAAATACCCAGCATTTCGGCAGGGACTTCGGTGAGCGACTTTAAAGCCTGCTTTTCTGTCAAACCATAATCAATGGCAGTACGAAGGTTTGCCCAGAAATCTTTGGGATTGCTTTCAAGTCCGAGACTGGTAATCGCGAATTTAATACCTGCTTTTTCAAGTGCCGATGGATTTGTGGGTGCCAGTTCCCAGTCTTTTAACTGGGCGTAACTTACATTTCTTGCATCAGCCGGATCTTCAACATCCAAAGGTTTTGGGAATGTTAGTGGAATGATGAAGCTGCCGCCTGTTGCTTTTGCCTCGGCAATGCGCTGGTATTCCTTTCCATCAGTTTTAAAAATAAACTGCTTACCAAATTCATCACCAATCTTGTCGGCCCTCAGGACACTTAATACATCATTCACTTCAAATATCTGTGCAAGTGCCTGTGACTTGTTGAATTCATCAAGTGAAATATTGTACTCGTCTTTTTGGCCTTTATACCATGCTGCGTCATGATAGGTCTGGCGTAATAAAGCAATTGAACCCATCAGCGAAGTTGGATAGCTGTTTGTTGAGCTCCCTTTACTGAAAGAATAATGGGCAGCTGCCTGATCTTTCAGGAGCACTTCATTTTCAGAATCATCATTCAGGGTAGTGATGATCGAAAGGCCTCTGGCAATACCATCACGGCTTACGGATTGTACTGTTCCGAACCCATTTTTTTTGTATTCTTCAGCTTTTTTACTGTCAACAGAAAAAGTAGTTCTTACAGCAACTTCAGGCCTTATTGCCTCATTCCAGGAATAAGCCCCCGGCTTGGTTGAAGTAAAGACCTGGGTTCTGCCAAATCCGCCGCCCTGACGGGCACTGGTTCCGGCCGGTAAACCATAGCTTGTAAATGCATCAACAAAGGAAGGATAGATAAATTTTCCTTTCAGATCGATCTTAATATAGCCGGCTGGTATTGCTATTCCCGGGCCGATGGCTTCAATTTTCTGATTTTTTATCAGTAAAACACCATTTGTGATGGTCTGGTCGGTATTCGCGACAATTGTGGCATTCATCATTGCGTATAATCCCGGTCTTTTATCGTGCGACCCATTCACAGGGAAAGTAGGCTGCGCCGATGCAACGAAGACCTGCATGGTCAGCAGGCAATAAAGCAAGAAATTTCTCATTATAAATTGGTTTTTTGGATTTCGAATGTAGCAGATATTCAGCAGGCGGGCATCTCATAAATATAACATTATTGTTACATTTTGGTTCATGTTCAGTATTGATATTTTACTGTCATAAAATAGCTTGAGTATATATTCGTTTCAACTCTTAACTTTGGAGATCAATATGAAAGCAAGAATTCTATTTCTTAAGATCTTTATTCTTCCATTGCTCCTCTTAACTGCTTGTGTGAAAGATGAGAATGAGGCCATGCCCCAAAGCACAGTTTCAAGATTATATGTTTCAAATGCCGATACTGATGCCGCGGTAAACAATACCATGATCTTTGATCCTGCCGATCAGGCTAAATTTACTGAGCCTTATAAATTCAATTCCCAGTTACCTGATGGCAACGGGATTCTTTTTGATCCTTACTCGGGCGTGGTATTTCAGGTTAGCCGATTGAACAAAAATATCAGAACCTTTAAGGTAAATACTGATGGGAGTCTGGTAAATAAGAATTCTTTTATTCATGAGGGGCTGTTAAGTGCCCGTGAAATGGCATTTGATCGAACACGGGATGTGCTTTATATATCCAGTAATATAGACAGTGCGATTTATGTTTATAACGATGCCAGTACACTTAAAGGCACGGTTATGGCCGATAAAAAACTGAAACTTAATGGTCAGCCATGGGGAATTCACCTGGATAATAACCGTCTCTTTGTGGTGATCGATCAGGCAAGGACAGAGGTGCAGTTGTTTGATGATGCTTCATCACTACTGGTCGGACCGATCAGCCCGACAAAGAAAATAACGGTGACCGGTGCGACACGCCTTCATGGTATTACCTATTCATCTTCCAGAGACATTCTGATCCTGACCGATATTGCAGAAGCCACAGCCGCCGGTTTTGATTCTGATGGTTCCATTCATATCATTACAGATGCAGCTGCAAAATTTACGGCTTTAGGTGCAGCAATTCTGCCATCAAAAACGATTAAAGGTGTGCTTACCGGTCTCGGAAACCCGGTTGACGTGGCTTGGGATGACCGGGAAGGGA
>JBAZCD010000046.1:0-11325 GCA_041671205.1 Pedobacter sp. | reverse complement strand
TTGATCAGGGTCTGTAAAAACCGGCACAGCAGGTCTTCCAAATCTTAAATAAACAGGACCATGATGGTCAGCGATAGCCATTGTAGCCGCTTTTGTCTGGTTATAATCACAAGGATTGATCACCACCATTCCCGGAAGCATTTTCATCATGCCAATATCCTCAAGTATCTGATGTGTTGCACCATCTTCTCCAAGGGTGAGCCCGGCATGAGATGCACAGATTTTTACGTTCTTGTCTGAATAGGCTATAGATTGTCTGATCTGATCATATACACGGCCGGTTGAGAAGTTGGCGAAAGTTCCCGTGAAAGGAATTTTGCCTCCGATGGTTAATCCGGCAGCTATCCCCATCATATTTGCTTCTGCAATTCCGATCTGAAAAAAGCGTTCAGGAAATTCTTTAATAAAAGCATCCATTTTTAATGAACCGATCAGGTCAGCACACAGGGCTACAACTTTTTCGTTCTTCTTTCCTGCTTCTAACAAACCTGCCCCAAAACCTGAACGGGTATCTTTTTTCTCGGTGTATGTGTATTTTTTCATATAACAAAGCAAAGAGCCTGAAATTAAGCAGGCGAAATTAAATTAATTGTGTTTTTGAATCCGGATCATTCCCTTTGAGAAATCCTTAATAATCGCCAAGGGTTTCCTCCAGTTGTGCAAGAGCGGCAGCCAGCTGCTCATCGTTTGGAGCAGCGCCATGCCATTTATGAGTATGCATCATAAAATCTACTCCGTTACCCATTATGGTCTGCATCAGAATCATGATTGGTTTGCCCTTAAAGGTTTTGGAAATTGCCAGATCCAATACCCTTATCACATCGGCCATATCATTTCCGCTCATCTCGAGTACTTCCCAGCCGAATGCTTCCCACTTTGCCCTTAAGTTTCCCAAAGATAATACTGCATCAGTTGGTCCGTCAATCTGCTGTCCGTTAACGTCGATAGTTGAGATCAGATTGTCAATTTTGTTATGGCTGGCATACATGGCAGCTTCCCAGGTTTGACCTTCCTGTAATTCACCATCGCCATGCAATGAAAATACAAGCCTGTTATCAGCATTCAGTTTCTTGGCAATTGCTGCACCAATAGCTACAGACATGCCCTGCCCCAAAGAACCGGATGCAACCCGTACTCCCGGAAGATTTTCGTGAGTGGTTGGATGCCCCTGAAGCCTGGTATTGATCTTTCTGAATGACGCTAACTCTGATACTTCAAAATATCCGGAACGTGCCAGCACACTGTACCAAACCGGGGATATATGTCCGTTGGAAAGGAAAAACAAGTCTTCGTCTTTTCCATCCATATCAAACTTGCTGTTATGTTTTAAGGTATGGAAATAAAGGGCAACTAAATAATCAGTGCAGCCAAGTGAACCACCGGGATGTCCGGACTGACAGGCATGAACCATTCTTAAAATGTCACGGCGAACCTGTGAGGCTGTTTTGGATAATTTATCAATATCTGGAGTCATAATAGTGCTTAATGGCTTTTATAAATTAGCCATGTTATTTTAGAGGTGTTTATTTGAATTTATTTAATAAGTCTGAAATACTCTTTTTGGAACTGCGGGATAATCTTTATTTAAGGGAATCTAAAACCTGTTCGGAGGAGTTTTTAGTATCAATCTTTTCAATTATTTTTTTAATCAGGCCATTTTTATCAATGATGAAGGTTTTTCTGGCCACACCCATATACTTTTTACCGTACATGTTCTTTTCAACCCAAACTCCATACGCCTGAACGATGTTTTTTTCTGTATCAGCGATCAGGGAAAATGGAAGACTATATTTATTAATGAATTTTTGGTGTGATTTTTCATCGTCGGTACTGACGCCTATCACTTCAAAACCTGCTTTCAACAGCGATTGATAATTATCCCTGAAACTGCAGGCTTCAGCAGTACAACCCGGGGTATCATCCTTGGGATAAAAATATAAAATCACATCCTTCCCGGAAAAGTCACTCAGGCTGACATTTTCCCCATTCTGGTCCTTTGCACTGAAATCAGGGGCTTTTTGTCCCTCACTTAACTCATTCATTTTTTGCTCGGATTTATTGCCCTAAAATTAGTAAAATAAATAATCTGATTTGAATATTTCTGCCTATCGGTAGAAGGTGGCTTTAAAGGTTCTGATATTTGCTTTCATATCACTGACAGCCAGGATCAGTTCGTGTCTTCCTTTAGCAGTCAATTCATCGAAACGATGCCATAGCGAGCCTGATTTAGCATCATATTCCATCAGTACCCATTGTCCGTCT
The DNA here is from genome assembly GCA_041671205.1 of Pedobacter sp. GTDB lineage: Bacteria > Bacteroidota > Bacteroidia > Sphingobacteriales > Sphingobacteriaceae > Daejeonella. Next base: position 9,063 of record JBAZCD010000046.1, on the reverse strand, counting down.
ATCGTTACATTAAAGGTATTGATCCCTGATAGATTGTCGGCAATACGAAACGAAATTCTGGAAACATTCGCCATGTTCATTTCGTTGCTGATATTGACCGGGATTATTCTGGGAGCTATAGTGTCTGTTACAATATAATAGCTGTCAAAATTGCGGACTTCAGTCTTAACATAACCATTTTCATAGGTGCCTCCCTGCGTTTTTTTTAGGCTGTTAACGATTAATGCTTTACTTTGCAATTCTGCAGGAAGATGATCATCCGCCTGAATAGAAAGGCTGAAAGTACCATGTACCGGAATTAAGCGGTTATGAACATGGTGTATCATGGAATAGGCGCCAGCAGGCTTTGCTGAGTTTTTATAAACAAAATTCAAATCACTATAGAGCGTGTTTAGAGGCAGATTGATTTTCAAACCTGCAGAATCAAACTCATTTACCAGATTGAAAGCAAACTTTATTCCTTTAATTTGCTTTGACGGTTTCATGGATGCCGGATTGTATCTTAGTCTGAAATTTAATACACTCTCATTTCCGGCAATATCCCTGATAATGTATCTGGCATTATGGATTTCCTGATCAGAAAAATTCAGAAGTCCCTTATTGATGACATTCCTGTAAATTTTTAATGGATTTCCGGGTTCTGTAAAACTTTTTTGAATTCGTCTTCCTCCTGATATCAATGAGGGGTAGTCAATATGAGAGTTTATACCCCGCGAATTATCAAATGAGAATTTTTCCCATACTGAGGAATGTATTGTCTGCCCATCAATTTGAAGTTCAATGGAATAGAGACCGTTTGTGTTTTCAGAAGCTGAATTTTTGTCGGAACAGGCGATTCCAAAGCCTGATTCTCCCCCAAGATTCACAATTGTTTGAGGGCTTAACTGATAATTCCCGGATCCACCGCTAACGGGGAAAAGTTGCCGGGCTGTATTTTCGCTGAAAGGCTCACCATTAAGATGGTACAGGTACAAGCCTGTAATTACCGGTTTGACCCGGTCGGGGATTGTGACTCCAAAAAGCTGAGGATTGATGGTTTCTTCAGTCCTGGTATCCCGGATTTCAAAATGCAGGTGCGGTCCGCTGGAACCACCCGTGTTTCCTGACCAGGCAATAATCTCTCCCTTTTTGACCGGAATTTCCACAGAAAGCAGGGGGAAATCGACATCGAATTTTTGTGACCTGTACTGGTAGTTTTTAAGTGTCTGGCTTATTCGGTCATTATAGGATTTCAAATGCATATAAACCGAAGTAAAACCATTTGGATGGCTTATATAAAGTGCATTTCCTCCTCCTCCGATCTGTACCCTGATCCTTGAGATAAATCCATCCGCACTAGCATAAACCGGGTATCCTTCCCTTTGATTTGTTTTAAAATCAAGTCCTGAATGGAAATGATTCGTTCGCATCTCACCAAAATTTCCCGAGATAACAGGAGGGAGGTCAAGCGGACGGATGAAATAGTTCTGAGGATAATTTATTGGCTGCGGCTTCTGGCCGTAAGCCAGGATAAACAACAGGGCTAATATTGATAGTGAAAAGCAGTATTTAAACATGGAATAGTTTTGAATTACCGGATATCAAAATCCAGTAATTTTTCGTCCTCAAGATAGCCTGTCAGGCGATCGCCGACATTTACTTTTCCTACTCCCTGAGGTGTACCCGTAAAGATCAGATCACCCTTTTTTAATGTAATATATTGAGAAACAAATGCAATGAGGTATTCGAAAGAAAACAACAGATCTTTTGTATTGCCGCTTTGGACGGTTTTTCCGTTCAGGTCGAGTCTTAAGTGCAAATTGTTCAGGTCACTGAAATTCGATTTTGGGATAAACCTGCTGATAGGTGCAGAATTATCAAAGGATTTAGCGAGTTCCCATGGAAGCCCTTTTTCTTTGTGTTTTTGTTGTATATCCCTTGCTGTAAAATCAATCCCGAGTCCGATCTCATCAAAATAACCGGAAGCGAATTTTTGTGCAATATGCTTTCCTTCTTTTGAAACCTTCAGCACAAGTTCAATTTCGTGATGAATGTCAGTGGAAAATTCAGGATGGTAAAACGGTTTATTGTCTTTTAGAACTGCAGTATCAGGTTTCATAAAAATAACAGGCACTGTGGGTACCGGATTATTCAGTTCTTTGGCATGTTCGGCGTAATTACGACCTATTGCTATTATTTTCATTCAGTATAGGTTTGTTTTTTAGCGGCTATGAAGCTTGCATGAGCTTATATTTGTGTTTTTTTGTGAGCGGTTAGCTCATGCAGGTTTCATTCGGCGAATATATGAATACGGAATTATAAGAAAGGTAAATCGGGACAGATTTTACAGAACGGAGATACGTTTTGTGATGATCTCAGTTCCAACGCTGACGCGCACAAAATAAAAACCACTGGTTATCCTTGAAGAGATACTAAATGAATTGCTGTGATCTCCGGCTGTAAGTCTTTCTGAATACAAGGTTGCAATTTCATTGCCAAGCACGTCCATGATTTTAATGGTAACATTGGCATCCCTTCCGATAGAATAGGTCATGTTCAGGTAATCTGAAATCGGATTCGGATAAACCTTCACATTATTGAGAATCTTATCACCGGCAAGCACAGGTTTTGGCCCTGACATTATTTTATTGTTTGCAAATAATTTGTCCTTTGCCGGTTTGAATGGTACAAAATTCAACTTGACTCCGGTTTTGGGATCTGCAGGCTTATTCAGCCTTGTATCGGTGATCTTGGTCGAAATTTTTGATTTAATTTTTGTGGAGTCTGGACGAACTGCCTGAGAAAAATTGTAAGCATAGGTATTTAGGGGCATTGTTATGCCTAAAACCATGAATACAATTAAAATTCGCAGGTAACAATTTATCATACGCAACATAGATGAAGGCATAAATATAAGGCATATTAATATATACCAATACTTACTAACCTTTTTTTTAACAATTTTTAACTAAAACACTTCTCTATACGGTGGGTTAGATTAAAATGTTAGTATAAAATTAAGTAAAAATGACGGGAAATCAACATTGTTATTCTGTCAATGAGAAATTGATTTTATGATGTACTTTTGTCCCACAAATTATTTAAAGTGTCAAAGTCAGAAAACCTAAATAAATTAACTGCCGCTGGATTATTAATTAGTCTGGGTATTGTTTACGGAGATATTGGAACCTCACCTCTATACGTTTTTAAGGCCATTGTGGCCGACCGTATCATTACGGCCGATCTAATTCTTGGAGGATTATCCTGCATATTTTGGACGCTTACCCTTCAAACTACCGTGAAGTATGTAATAATTACGTTACGCGCTGATAACAAAGGTGAAGGTGGTATACTTTCATTGTTCTCATTGGTTAAAAAGAAGGGTAAATGGCTGGTCATTCCGGCAATGATCGGAGGTTCAGCGATGCTTGCAGATGGTATGATCACTCCGCCTATCACCGTTTCAGCTGCAATAGAAGGGTTGAGGATTTTTTATAAAGATATTCCAACTGTTCCGATCGTCATTCTAATTATTTCGTTACTTTTTCTTATTCAGCGATTTGGAACTTCCCTGGTTGGTAAGGCATTTGGGCCCATCATGTTTCTCTGGTTTACAATGATGGCGGTTTTGGGGAGCGCCTATCTTGTTCAGTTTCCGGAAATTCTTAAAGCGATTAGTCCATACTATGCCTATGTTTTAATATCATCAAACCCTAGTTCATTATTCATACTTGGAGCAGTATTTCTATGCACAACAGGGGCAGAAGCATTATATTCAGATTTGGGCCATTGCGGACGTGCAAATATTCGTGTGAGCTGGATCTATGTTAAAACATGCCTTTTACTAAACTATTTTGGACAGGGAGTATGGCTTTGGCAGCATCAGGGAAGTATTTTGAGTGCTGGTGACAATCCCTTTTACACTATTATGCCTGAATGGTTCCTGATAATTGGTATCAGCATCGCCACGGCAGCAGCAATTATAGCCAGTCAGGCTTTAATTTCTGGTTCATTTACATTGATTTCAGAAGCGGTAAGATTGAATTTGTGGCCAAAGGTTAAAATTAATTACCCAAGTAATCAAAAAGGTCAATTATATGTCCCATCGATGAATTCATTGTTATGGATAGGTTGTATCGTAGTAGTACTCATTTTCAGAGAATCACAAAATATGGAAGGGGCTTACGGACTGGCTATAAACCTGACCTTCCTGATGACCACCATTCTAGTAGGGGTTTTTCTTAAGCGGAGGAAATTCCCCAATTACATTATTATATTTTTCCTGACTATCTATGGTCTTATTGAGTTAGGATTTTTAGTAGCTAATATGGCTAAATTCCTTCATGGTGGTTGGTTTACTATTGTGTTGGCTTCACTTATATTATCAATAATGTGGACATGGTTTTTAGCAAGGAAAATAAAAAACCGCTTTGTAAAATTCGTTGAGATTGATACTTACTATCCTATTTTAAAGGAGTTGAGTGAGGATGAATCTGTACCTAAATATGCCTCTCAGCTGGTCTATCTCACCAGTTCTAATTTTAATTCGGAGATCGAATCCAAGATCATGTATTCGATCCTTCAAAAGCAACCCAAAAGGGCCGATGTTTACTGGCTGGTGCACGTTGATGTGACTGATGAGCCATTTACAAGGGATTATAAAGTTGAGTTTCTTGTTCCAAACAAATTGATCAGGATTGACTTTAAGCTTGGATTCCGTGTTGAACAGCAGGTTAATGTTCTTTTCAGGAAGGTTGTAGAAGAGCTTGTGAAAAACAAGGAGGTTGAGATTACCAGTAAATATACCTCTCTGAATAAGTATAAGATCATTGGCGATTTCAGATTTGTTGTGCTTGAAAAGGTCCTTTCGCGTTCTAACGTGTTAAGTTTTATGGATAAATTTATCATGGATTATTACTTCATTCTGAAGAAGTTCTCACTTTCAGAAGAGCGTGGTTTTGGCCTTGATATCAGTTTTGTAACCATTGAAAGAGTGCCCTTGGTCATCTCTACACAGGACACAAATGAATTAACACGTTTGGAATAATTCCGTTGCAGAGACACGTAATTATGTGTCTCTGCAGGATTATTTATTCAATTTGCTCTTGTGGTAGCTGTATGAAAAATAGATGATCAGTCCCAATCCAAGCCATATCAAAAATCTGAGCCAGTTCGTATATCCCAGTTCGGTCATCAGGTATAAACAGCTCAGCATCCCTAAAACCGGAATCAGGGAAAGACTTTTCACAAATGAGAGTACCGACATAATTATTGCAGCCAGTATAAAGAGGAAATAGGGGAGTTTATCTTTATAGACATGCCAGTCGTCATTGTAATCAAATAATGAGAGTACGGGTTCTTTGAAAATGAAGAAAATAGCAACGAATATCCCTGGTACAATATATTTTGAGTTGATATATGGAATTCTGAAGCGTTTACGGTTAGTTTCATTGATCTCCTCTTCCGGCAGCAGGAGGACCCCGGCACATACCAGTACGAATGCAAACAAAGTGCCGATACTGGTCAGGTCAGTAACTTCTGTCAGGTTCATAAACAATGCAGGAATAGCAACCACAGCCCCTGTTACCAATGTGGCGAACCAGGGTGTTTTATATTTTGGATGAATACTTGAGAACTTCGCAGGTAAAAGTCCGTCTCTGCTCATGCTCATCCAGATACGCGGCTGGCCCATTTGAAAGATCAGAAGTACGCTCGCCGTGGCTATTACAGCACTTATTGAAATGATATAACTGATATTCTCGAGCCCTGCATTTTTAAATACAAATGCCAGGGGATCTTCTACCTGTAACTCTTTGTAACTCACCATTCCAGTCAGTACAAGCGCAACCAGAATATATAAAACGGTACAAATGATCAGGGAATAGATCATCCCTTTGGGCAGATCACGCTGCGGATTTTTACACTCTTCGGCTGTAGTAGAAATGGCGTCAAAGCCAATATAGGCAAAGAATACTCCCGAAACTCCCTTCATCATTCCCTCAAAACCATTGGGCAGAAATGGATCCCAGTTTGCCGGTTTGACATAGAAAAAACCAAGAATAATAACGGCAATAACAACCCCGATTTTAAGCAATACCATCGCATTGGTCGCTTTTTTAGTCTCCCTTATCCCAATATATACCAGGTAAGTGATCAAAAAAACAATACCCAGGGCGGGAATATCGGCTATCAGTTTAAAATTTCCTGATCCGGGTGCGGATGTCCAGGCGCCAGCGGCATATTGTGCTTTTGCACTGATCCCGCTCAGGTCTGTACCCGCTGCAAGAACCTCCCAATAGGCCCTTGAAGCAGTAAGGTAGTCCATTGTTAAATAGGCGGGAATATGAATGCTGAAACCTTCCAGTAAATTGGTAAAATATTCGCTCCAGGATATTGCTACCGCGATATTCCCGATGGCATATTCCATCAAAAGATCCCATCCGATTATCCAGGCAATAAGTTCACCAAAGGAGGCATAAGCATAAGTATATGCGCTTCCGGCAACCGGTATTCTGGATGCAAATTCAGCATAACATAATGCTGAAAACCCACAGGTGATTGCGGTGATGATAAATAGAAGACTTACCCCCGGACCTCCATGAAATGCTGCATTCCCGATCGTAGAAAAAATTCCTGCTCCAATCACTGCGGCAATACCCATCAGGGTAAGGTCTTTAACAGAAAGAACTCTCCTCAATTGCGGATCATCAATTTCTGCATCAGAAAATCCGGCCTGCCGGTCTTTCATGATCAGTTCAATAGATTTCTTTCTAAAAAGATTGATAGCCATATTCTTGTATCAGTTTGAATGGTTTAGTAATCAAACATAAAAATTATTTAGTTTTGAATGCGCATTCAAGCTAAATAATGAAGAAAAGCCTTTCCGAACTACTTTATCGACAGCGATATTTTATCATTCCATTTTTGGTTTTAATAATTATCGGATTTGTATTAATGCTTAGTTTTTCTAAAACGGATCTGTTCTTATGGGTCAATAGTCATCATAATGTGTTCTTTGATCAGTTTTTCAAACTGAATACCTTTCTCGGTGATGGCTGGATGAGTGTGGCGGTAGTACTTGGATTGCTTTTATATAAATACCGGTATTCTCTACTTGCAGCCCTTGCTTTTGCATACAGTGCTATTGCTGTACAAATCCTGAAAAGCTTATTTAATGCCCCAAGACCTGTTAAATTTTTTGAAGATATCGCCCCGGTTCGAACGATTGAGGGTTATACCATGCATGAATGGAAAAGCTTTCCTTCCGGACATACAGCATCTGCATTTACCCTGGCCGTAATTTTAACTCATTTACTCCCCGGCAGGCACCGTCACTGGATTATTATTCCAGTTGCTGCCCTGACTGCATTTTCGCGGGTTTATCTTGCACAACACTTCCTGGAGGATATTATTGCGGGGGCAATATTGGCTGTCGTGATGACATTCCAGCTTATCTGGTGGCTCGATAATAGTAAATGGTATAATTCTTCAAAGTTAGATGGGAGGTTGTTTGGAAAAGCTTGATATACGTACCAGCGGTTTAATGGTATTTGCCATTAGTCTAGCCCTGCTTTTACTTAATCTGGGCAAACCAATGATCTACATCCTTGACGAAGCTAAGAATGCTGAATGTGCACGCGAAATGCTGGTGTCAGGTGATTATGTGGTGCCATATTTTAACGGGCAATTAAGGACTGATAAACCTCCATTGCATTATTTCTTTATGGTCTGGTCTTATAAGATGTTTGGAGTCTCTGCATTCAGCGCCAGGTTTTTTTCAGCTGTGTTCGGTGCTTTAACTATCCTGATCAGCTTCTTGTTCAGCAGAAAATACCTTGGAGGGAAAGCAGGATGGTTAAGTGCATTGGTATTACTTTCATCCCTGCATTTTAATTTTCAGATGCGGATGTCTGTACCTGATCCATATCTCATCTTTTTTATGACTGCCAGCTTTATGAGCTTCTATAATTTTCTGGCTGAGAAGCGGAAGGTTTGGCTCTGGCTGATGTATGCCTGTTTCGGACTGGGTTTGCTGACCAAAGGGCCAATAGCGCTTGCTTTACCCGGACTGATCATGCTGGTATTTCTTATTCTGAATAAAAGACTTAGCTGGAGAACGATTCGCTCCTTTCAGATTCCTTCAGGAATTATCATGATGCTTCTTATTGCATTTCCATGGTACTGGCTTAATTATCAGGCAACTAATGGTGTCTGGACAGAAGGTTTCTTCCTGAAGCATAATTTGAAACGTTTTTCGGACACGATGGAAGGGCATGGAGGATTTTTCTTATTACCTCTTGTTATGGTGATACTCGGCCTGCTTCCATTAGGAGTTTTCAGTGTTCAGGCTATATTTTTTGCATGGAAACATCGTGCAAAAGAAGCCCTGTTGTATTGTCTATGTATTGTTATTGGAATCATTCTTTTCTTTTCATTTTCGCAGACCAAGCTTCCTAATTATACGGCACCTGCATACCCATTTATCGCTATTCTGATCGCATTTTTATTGTCTGAGCTTGAAGAGATGAAAGTTTCTTTAAAAAGGCTGAGATGGGCATATCTATTTTATACGATCCTTGCATTTGCCATTCCAGCTGCAGTTTATTTCGGACTAAAGGCTGATAAAAATGTTCAGAGTGCTGCAGTTGTCTGGATCTGTTTTGTTCCGGTTCCCTTAGGAGCAGCCCTGGGATGGTACTATATCCGCAGGAAAGAGATAAACAGTTTTATCATAAGCACGGCTCTTTCCTTTATATTGAGTAATTTTTTGTTTTTTGCCAAAGCTTATCCGGAAGTCTATGGTGTAAATCCGGTAGCGGGTTCAATCGAACTGGTGAAGGATAAACCGGAACTGGTCTATTATAAAATGATGAATCCGGCCTATATTTTTAATATGCAGCGTTTGGTGCCGGCAATACAAAGTCAGGATAGTCTGGCTCTTTATCTGGAACTGCATCCTGATGCCACAGTTATCTCGCGAAAGCAATTTGAGCAGGAAATACAGGTGGCAGGAGACATGATACCTATTTTTGAGCAAAAAGATACTTTCGAAAACCCAACGACCGTTATTTACGAATTGCGTAG
>JBAZCD010000045.1:0-11325 GCA_041671205.1 Pedobacter sp. | reverse complement strand
AACAATACTGGAAGGAAGATCAGGTGTTGAGGAAGGAATATTAGCGCATAAAACACAAACACACACATCAGATGAGGCCTATTACCTGTATTCCGGCAAATCCAGTAATCCGGATCTGGTTTCAGATGATCAGTACATCAAAATGGATGGCCGGAAGATCTATGAATATGCACTGAAAAACGTGCCGCTGGTTATTCAGCAGACCATGAAAAAATCAGGAACAGATATCAGCAATGTGAAAAAGGTACTCGTGCACCAGGCAAATGGTAAGATGGATGAGGCTATTCTGAAAAGACTTTTTAAGCTTTACGGAATCAGAGAAGCGCCAATGAATGTGATGCCAATGACTATTGCGAAATTTGGAAACAGTTCTGTAGCAACAGTTCCCACTCTGCTTGATATGCTATTGAAAAATAAACTGGAAGGGCATCAGATACAAAAAGGGGACCGGGTTGTATTCGCTTCTGTAGGATCGGGTATGAATATCAATGCCATGGTCTATAATTTTTAATCAGGGTTAATTTTTTCAGCTTTAGGCTTTAAGCCTTCAACTTAGTCCCTGAGACGCTTTAATCCCTCTTTAGCTTTGTTCTCAATACTGTTCTCATAGTCGTGATCTTCCATATTGATTGCAGTGTTATAATAATATTTCGCTTTCTGAACATCCCTTTTCTTCTCATTAACAGCGGTCATTCTGACTGCGGCATTGGAAGCAAAATAATAGTGTTCATTTTTGCCGAGGTCAAGAGCCAACTGATAATATTTCAATGCCAGATCATCTCTTAAAGAGAGATCATATATACGACCCAAACGATAATTATATTCGATCTTATCCCTCAACAACTTGAAATCTTCGGTATCTTTTCCTGATAGTTGTGAAAGAGCTTTTTCATAATTACCACCATCATACAATAATCTGGCCCTAAGCAAACTTATGTCCGGAATTGGGTAATTCACCTCCCTGACAGCTTGCCTATCTCTTCCATCAAGATCATACCCCTTTTGCCTTACTGCATCAGTATAGTAATAATAAGCCTTTGTATTAGCCAGCAGCAATTCCAGCCATGCAAGATGCAGATAGGAGTCCTTAATTAAATTAACGCCTTTATAGTTTTTAAGATAAGTATTAAAACTGAGACCCGCAGCCAGATCAAGGTTTTACATTTTCGATAGTCCGGTTAAATAATCAAGATATGGATAAGTCTGATAAAGCGGTCCTGATGGTCTTTTATTCAATTCATCCAGAGCATTCCTGCTATGACCCATTTTAACACCGGCATAAGCCCTGATATATATCTTCAGCAAGCTTTCCTGATCCCAATTCTGGCATCACCACGGATTCCGAATGCAGATAGGGCCGTTTTCAAACCATCAGGAATTGAACCTAAAACAGCATTGATCAGGCCAAGATTTTTTGATTAGGAATAAACTCAGGAAACTTTCTTACGTTTTCCTGCAATAGATTATAGGCTCTGTTGATCTCAATTGCTGCGGTAAAATACTCTTTTGCCCGGCTGCGGCTTAAAGCAAGCTGAAAGTTTATTTCCGCCAGCGAATAAAGATAATATGGCGATCTTTTATCATCCCTTTCTATTCTGCTTAATCGCTGATTCTTATTATCCTTAAAGCGCTCAAAATCAGACTTGTTCTCAGTGGTCATCAGACTGAAATAGTCGGCATAATTATCAAGAAGATAGGGTATGGCATTGGAGGGATTCTTCCTCTTTTCAGCACTGATAAGAATGCGCGCAGTACTTAGTTTCAAAGACATCATATTCTCATAAGCTCTGACACAGTTGGCATTGAAATCAAAGTTGGCGTAAGACATCTTACTATGCACCATGAACCCAAAAATGATCAACAATCTGTATTTTATCATACACCAAATAAAGTATTTATTAGGGCATAAAAAAAGCGATCAGTAATCTGATCGCTTTTTAATATTATTAATTCCTGATTATACAGCCGGAACTTCTTCCAGTGCAAAACCTTCGTCAACAAGGATCCGGCCGCAATGCTCGCACACGATAATTCGCTTACGCTGACGGATATCCAGCTGTCTCTGTGGCGGGATCTGATTAAAACATCCTGAACATGAATCACGCTGAATAGTTACAACCGCAAGACCATTCTTTGCATTGCTTCTTAAACGATTGTATGCGATCAATAAACGTTCCTCGATATGCTTTTCAGCTTCTTCAGCCTTTGCCAGGATACTCGCTTCATCCTTTTCGGTTTCTGCCGTTATGGTATCTAATTCGCCCTTTTTAAGCTCAAGATCTTTTTTACGTTCAGTAATAATAGACAAAGCCTTTTCGTAAACTTCAGTTTTGTTCTGGATCTCAAAAGAATATTCTTTGATCTTTTTTTCTGAAACCTGAACCTCTAATCCCTGAATTTCAATCTCCTTAGAGATTGCATCATATTCACGGTTATTCTTAACATCGTTAAGCTGAGTTTCGTATTTCTTGGTGGCAGCAAGCGCTTCTTTGATCAGATTCTTACGGGTTACGATCGAATCTTCCAGCTCATCAAGATCTGCTTTGATCTTCTGTATACGGGTTTCTAAACCTGCAACCTCATCTTCCAGGTCGGCAACCTCCATTGGGAGTTCACCTCTTGTCTGACGGATCTTGTCGATCTGTGTGTGCAGAGTCTGAAGTTCGAATAATGCCTTTAATTTCTCTTCTACTGATTGTTCCATTAAATCAAATAATTTATGGGGTTTGTGTTCTGTAATGTTAAACGGAGTGCAAAGTTACTAAATTTTTCTGTAATTAATTCCAACAATAATTCCTGCGTAAACTGCTCACTTTCAAAATGTCCGACATCAGCGATAATAAGTTTTCCTTCCGCATCAAAAAATTCATGGTATTTAAAGTCGGCGGTAATAAAAATATCTGCTCCTGCGCCGATTGCATTTTGTAAGAGGAAACTTCCCGATCCGCCACAAACAGCTACCCTGCGTATCTTTTTAGATCTTAATGCAGTATGTCTGATTACTTTTGCTCCAAGTTTTTCTTTTACAAAATTTAAAAACTCAAGCTCATCCTGATCAGTTTCCAGATTACCGATCATTCCTGAACCCACCCGGCTAAATAAATTATTCAGAGGATAAATATCGTACGCAACTTCTTCATAGGGATGTACTTCATGCATAGCAGCCACAATATTCCTTTCCAGATGAGCCGGGTAGATCATCTCCATCCTTACTTCCTGCTCCCGGTGCTGCTTTCCTATTTCACCTACAAAGGGATCCGTTCCCTCCATGGCTTTAAATGTTCCTGTGCCTCCGGTATTAAAACTGCATTCAGAATAATTACCTATATGGCCCGCTCCTGCAGCAAACATGGCTGCTCTTACCATTTCTGAACTATCCGGCGGGCTGAATGTCACAATCTTCCTGAGAGTTCCGGATTTAGGACTCAGAATACGACAATTCTGAACTCCAAGCCGATCACATATTTTCCTGTTTACACCTTCCGAAACATGATCAAGATTGGTATGAATAGCAAAAATAGCAATGTCGTGCTTAATGGCCTTAATCACTACTCTCTCTACATAGTTCTTCCCGTTAAACTTCTTAAGTTCCTTAAAAACAATGGGATGGTGAGAAATGACCAGATTAAGACCATACTGTATAGCTTCTTCAATAACTGATTCTGTACAATCAAGAGAGATCAGGGCTCCCTTGATTTCCATATCCTGATGGCCAACGATCAGTCCGGAATTATCATAATCTTCCTGGTAAGCCGGAGGTGCAATGGATTCAAGAAAGGATGTAAGTTCTCTTAATTTCATAAACAAAGATACCCCATAAGTTTTGAGTGGAGAAATCCTGCAGTTGGGTATCCATTAAAACCATGAAGGGTTCTAAGCACCCCGATCGTCCATCATTTTAACAAGCTGAGCACTTTCATAAGCCGCTTTCTGGTTATATTCCAGGGTAATGGATTTATGATTGACAATATCTATGATGGTTCCGATAAAACACAATCCTGCAGTTAGAAAATAAAGTATTCCCATACCCATCTGGCCGGTAACAAACCGCTGTATTCCGGCAATACCAAGGAAGCCGAGAAGGGTAAATAAAAGTATCTCCTGCGGATCCTTTCGCCTGCCCGAATAGAACATCACAAAGTTTTGAGCCTGGCGCGGATCCATGCCGGCAATTACTTGTTTCAAATAGGAATATTCTTCAAGGCCCATACCTTTCAGATTAATAAGCGGATCATTTTCCATAATTATTAAGGGTTAGTAATCTTAAATTTAACAGGAATTTAGTTAATAATTGCAATATCCTGTGAATCAGGATGAGAAATGCCGGAATCCCGAACCAATGCTGCTCAAATGACGATCTGAATTCTGCCTGCATCAAAAACCGGATCGAACGGCCTAATCCGCAACCAGGGCACCAGCTGAAACCCAGATTTTCAAGCGGACAAAGGCTTGAATGCGCTGAGCCGGAAGCCGTAAATGCAAGGAATAACAAAGCACTTACCCAGGCCATTAACTCCAAAGGCAAGCTTAATATTAACCGTGAAAACCGATTTTCTTTCATTGAACCCCTCAAAGATTCAGAGATCTCCCCTGATTTGCAGGAAATAAATATAGCTTAAATTATGATTTAAGGGCCAGTATAAATCCATTTTTTAGCGCTTCTATCACTTATTCCTGCACTAAACTGTATCTTTGCCCTGAAAATCAGGGCGTGAACATTCGGGATATTTTAAATCAATATAAAACGGACCCCCGGATTGCCATTCTGGCAGAGGCCCTGAATAAGGGTAAAAACAGGCGGGTTCATTTAAAGGGGCTGGTCGGATCAAGTGATTCGGTCATGGCGCTAGCTTTGTATTTTTTGCTGCACAGACACATGGTCTTTGTCTTGCCCGAACGTGAAGAAGCAGCCTATTTTCTCAGCGACCTGGAGAATCTTCTTGAAAAAGAAGTGCTTTTTTTCCCATCCTCCTTCAGAAAATCATTTGAATTTACCCTGGTCGACAGCAGTAATGTTTTGCAGCGGGCCGAAGTTTTAAATGAGCTGAACCATTCTGCAGAATTTGGAAAAATTATCGTCACCTACCCCGAAGCGCTGGCCGAAAAAGTGATCGACCGCTCTGCTCTCGAAAAAAACACACTTGAAATAGCTGTAGGAAATAAGCTCAGCATAGATTTTATTAATGAATTTCTCATTGAATATGATTTTGAGCGGGTAGATTTTGTTTACGAGCCGGGGCAATTTTCTATACGGGGCGGAATCGTGGATATCTTTTCATTCTCACACGACCTGCCATACCGGATCGAATTTTTTGCCGACTACATTGAAAGTATCCGAACCTTTGAGATTGAAGATCAGCTCTCGGTAGAACAGGTGAAAAGTATCACGGTGGTGCCCAATGTCCAATCGAAATTCCTTACCGACCATAATATTTCACTGCTTGAATACATCGAGCAGGATACCATTATCTGGTTTAAAGATGTGGAGTTTACATTCGATGTGGTCAGAAATGGCTATAAAAAGGCCGTTGAATACTGGAAGGCACTGTCTTCAGAAGATAAACAGCAAAACCCGCATTGGATCGATCCCAAATTTAATTTCACTGATGAAAAAATGCTCGCCGACCAGCTCCGTGATTTTGATATCATGGAATTTGGCAAGCAGTTCTTTTACCAGGCTGATGAAATGATACATTTTGAGATTAAACCCCAGCCATCATTCAATAAAGATTTCAATCTGCTGATCCACAATTTTAAAGAGAACGAGAAATCAGGGCTTGAAAACCTGATCTTCACCGATTCGACCAAACAGATCAAACGTTTGTACAGCATTTTTGAGGATATTGATGCCGGCATCAAGTTCACCCCGGTACATCTTTCATTAAGGGAAGGATTTATTGATCATGGTCAGAAAATGGCCTGCTACACCGACCATCAGATCTTTGACCGCTATTATAAATACAAATTAAAAAAAGGTTATATCCGCAGTCAGGCGATCACACTCAAGGAGCTTCGCGAATTAAAACCCGGAGATTTCATCACTCATATTGACCATGGGATTGGTAAATATGCCGGACTTGAAAAGGTGGATGTTAACGGCAGATCACAGGAAATGATCCGTCTGGTCTATGCCGATAATGACCTGCTTTATGTGAATATCAATTCCCTGAACCGAATTTCCAAGTATTCGGGCAAAGAAGGTACGGTTCCAAAGATGAATAAGCTTGGTACAGATACCTGGGAGAAGCTGAAAAAAACCACTAAAAAAAAAGTTAAGGATATCGCCCGCGACCTGATCAAGCTTTACGCCATCAGGAAAGCACAAACCGGCACCGCTTTTACTCCCGACACTTATTTACAGACTGAGCTCGAGGCTTCATTCATCTATGAAGATACTCCCGACCAGGTTAAGGCTACTGCCGATGTGAAAAAAGATATGGAATCGGCACACCCAATGGATCGTTTGGTTTGCGGGGATGTGGGCTTCGGCAAAACAGAGATCGCAATCAGGGCTGCCTTCAAAGCGGTAACCGATAGCAAGCAGGTGGCCATACTTGTCCCAACTACTATACTTGCATTGCAGCATTTTAAAACATTCACTTCACGTCTCAGCGACTTCCCCTGTAACATCGATTATATCAACCGCTTTAAATCAGCAAAGCAGATTAAAGAAACGCTGCAAAAACTGGCAGAAGGCAAGATCGATATTATCATCGGTACCCATCGAATAGTCAGTAAAGACGTAAAATTTAAAGATCTGGGCCTGCTGATCATTGATGAAGAGCAGAAGTTTGGTGTAAGCGTCAAAGAAAAGCTGAAACAATTCAGGGCCAATGTAGATACCCTGACACTTACCGCTACCCCCATTCCGAGAACACTGCACTTTTCGCTGATGGGTGCCCGGGATCTGAGCATCATCAGTACGCCGCCGCCAAACCGCCAGCCTGTGCTAACAGAACTGCATGTTTTTAATGAAAAACTGATCAAGGAAGCAGTAGAATATGAAATTGACCGCGGCGGACAGATTTTCTTCATCCATAACCGGGTGCAGGACCTGATGCAGCTTGGAGGCCTGATCAACACCCTGGTCCCGAAAGCCCGTATTGGTATTGCCCACGGGCAGCTTGAAGGAGATGAACTGGAAGATGTGATGCTCAAATTTGTAGGGGGCGATTACGATGTACTTGTTGCCACCACGATCATCGAAGCCGGACTGGACATTGCGAATGCCAATACAATTCTGATCAATCATGCACATATGTTCGGATTGAGCGATCTGCACCAGATGCGCGGACGTGTTGGCCGTTCCAATAAAAAGGCTTTTTGCTATTTGTTAAGTCCGCCATTATCTACCCTTACCAATGAAGCCCGTAAACGCCTGAGCGCAATCGAAGAGTTCTCTGATCTGGGCAGTGGATTCAATGTGGCGATGCGTGATCTGGATATCCGCGGAAGCGGAAACCTTCTTGGCGCAGAGCAAAGCGGCTTTATTGCTGAGATCGGCTTTGAGATGTACCATAAAATTCTGGATGAAGCTATACAGGAATTGAAGGACGATGAGTTCAAAAATCTGTTCAGTGATGAAAAACCAAGGCCATTTATCTCCTTTACCCATGTGGATACCGATCTGGAGGTGATGATACCTGATGAATATGTGACCAATATCGCAGAACGTTATAATTTGTACACCGAACTGTCGAACATTGAAAATGAATTGGCCCTCGATGAATTCAGGCAAAAACTCACTGATCGTTTGGGTCCTGTTCCGCATCAGGTTACTGAATTGATCAATACCTGGCGACTGCAATATTTGGGGAAAATGATCGGATTTGAAAAAATAAGTTTTAAAAAAGGCGCTTTAAGAGGTTATTTCATTGGCAATAAGCAATCGGCATATTATGAAACCGAACAGTTCGCCAGAGTATTGCAGTTTTTGCAGGCGCACCCCCGTATCAGTAACCTGAAAGAAGTTAAAAACACCCTGAGACTGGCTATTGAACATGTGCATACACTGGATATGGCCATAGAATTACTTCATGAACTGGCCGGAGAACCCGCCACTGTCTAATTCCCAAGCTGAAAGGTAATCGGCAAAACATAGGAGGTTCTCACGGCTTTGCCTTTCACCATTCCTGCCTTCCATGCCGGACCAGAGCGGAGTACACGAATGGCTTCCTCATCACATCCGCCTCCAATACCTCTTACAATCTTAAAATCACTCAGGCTTCCGTTTTTTTCGACAATAAAACCAATATAAACCTTGCCCTGGATCTTGTTTTCACGGGCCCTTACCGGATAACGCAATCTTAAACCCAGGTATTTCCCCAAAGCTGATTGCCCTCCCTGATATTCCGGTGCAATTTCAACGGAGCCCAGATCATAAAGCTTTCCTTCATACCGAGCATCAGGATTTGTACTTTCAAGAGGCTCGGGCAGGGGTTCTGCAACCTTTTCCGGACTTTGTGCTATTGGATTATTGCCGGATTCTACAGCGTAAAAACTATCCCTGCCCGTCTGAAAAACTGATTCAACCAGATTGCTGATCTCTGTCTCCCGAAGCGAAACGATCTTCCCTTCTTCATTGATGGCCATTTCATAGGTTATATCAGCAGACACTTCGGCATTATGGGATGGCTGCAGATATTTTACCCTCGCCCGGTAAGTTGCCAGAAGTTCAGTATCATTCCTGTCGTAATCCAGGCTGGATACGATCCACTGAAGGTTATAGTTTTGCATATCTGACAAACGTCTTAAATGAACCTCTTTCAGACGCTTGTAGGTAAGATTATGGTAATTATAATAAGTTCTGGTGATTGATGAAAAATAACTGGGAGGATCAAAATATCCTCTTTTCTGGTCATTATAAAAAGCTTCAATAAATTTGATCAGTGATGCCCTGACTTCCTCGTCACTCATACTTGAGTTCTCGACCAGAACATCAGAATTATTGTCGTCAATAACAGTCACCACCTCTTCTTTCTTTGAAAGAAACGAGCTGATATCATCCACATAAAGAGTAAGATAACCCATGATCAAAATGATCATACCCAATCCAATGACCATAAATCTTAATGATCGGTCCTTTATTACCTCATTCTCCTGCATGTGATCATGCTGTGTATTTTTCTCTGTTTCCAATTATCCGGGATAAGCAAAAATACTCATAAAAATCGTTCCACTAACTATCAGGCAACCCCTGCTGAGCTGCTTTTTAATATAAAAATGATCAGAAAAACTCGATAAACGACAAATATACAAACACAAGCGGAGCGGCAAGCAATAATCCGTCAAAGCGATCGAGCAGTCCGCCGTGTCCGGGTAAAAATGATCCGGAATCCTTGGTTGACAGACTTCTCTTAAGCATTGACTCCGAAAGATCACCCAAAGTACCTGAACTAACAATGATCACAGAAATGACCAGCCAGTGTACCAGCGGAAGTTCAGTGAAAGAGATACTTAAAACAAAGGAAGCAAGCATGCTGCATAATAAACCACCTGCAAATCCTTCCCAGCTCTTTTTGGGAGAATGTCTTTCAAATAAACGGTTCTTTCCCAGTGTAATTCCAAACAAATAAGCACCAGTATCGCTTGACCAGAGCATGATCAGAAAAGCCAGGGGCAGGTGCCAGGAATAGTCGCCATCTGTAAATCCCAGAGCATAGAAAAAACAAAAGGGTACTGCAGCAAATATTACTCCGAATATGGTATATGCAATATTATGAAAGGGATTGTTCAGATTCCGGTATAGCTCTGCAATAATGACCAGTACAAAGAAAGGAATGCAAACCAGCAATATGGAGGGAGCTGCACCATAAAGAAAATACAAACTCAGCGGTACGTATATACTGATCACCAGGATCCGGCCGCAAAGCCTGTGCGGTTTTACACCATCTGCACTCACCAGCCTGTAAAACTCCTCCGTACTGAATACGCTGAGGATCAGAAAAACCATAGTAAAAGTATAAGCTCCCAGGAGTACCGAAGCAAGCATTACTGCAACAAAGAAAAGACCGGTTATTGCCCTTGTTTTCATTTACAATTCGTTTTCTGTGATAATTTCGAGCGCTTTTTGAAAATTATCCTTATGAATGTAGACCTCAGCCTCACCAATCCGGTAAGGAAAGCCCTGCTTGTTAATCAGTATTGCTTCAATTTCATGGTCGATCAAAACCTGCCTTACCAGTTCTGATTTAAAAAAATCAGCCGATGTATAAATTTTAACCCAGCCTGTTTCCATCCAGCCTTTCCTTATTTATTTCCTTTAATTTCTGCGCAGACTTGTAAAAATACCAGAATGAGACACAAAACAATACCAAACTAACCGTAACAAGAGGTATGCTGGACGGTTCAGGCTCAAATAGCTTATCCAGTGACATTCCCTGTGTCTGATACCAATATGCAGTGATTACTGCCAGAGCATTATTCAGGAAATGGCCGATAATCGGAAGCCAGAGACTTCCGCTCCATACAAGCAGGTAGCCAAAAATTGCTCCCAGAAGCATCCGGGGAAGAAATCCATAAAACTGAAAGTGTATCGAACTGAAAATGATGGCTGTAAGCCAGACAGCAACATGATAATTGCCCGTCCAGCGTCCGAAGATCCGCTGAAGTCCACCTCTGAAGATTAGTTCTTCACCAATTGCCGGAATGATGGCAAGCATGATCAAATTAACCAGCAATGCCGGAATAGATTTCATAATGATCAGTTGTTTGGTCATCTCCTCCATCTTCAATTCCTGCTGTAGCATCCATGATTCAAGATCTTTTAGAAAACCGGGAAGTTTCATTCCCTTATTCAGCTGCATGGTATAGTCAAGTGCCGGACTTGCACAGAACATGATCACAATGGTTAGCAGGACGAAGTAGGTGGATACCGGCACCAATTTCAGATATGCGAGCCAGTCTTTATTTTGAAGTTTTGCATAAACGAAAGCGGGAATAACAAACATCCCAATGGAGGAAATGATCTGAACCAGTTTTAAAAGATCGATATTCCGGGGATCGCCGGAGGACATGTTACTTATGGCTTCCATGCCGTAAAATGAGAATCCTATCACGAAAGCAATAGCAGTAAAGATCACCGCACCTGCAAAAACAAGCAGCAATAAAAGGATCAAAGAGCTGAAAGGATGACGTTCTATTGACGCGGATTTGAACATGCTTGCATATTATTTGTAATTTTGCATTTTAGTATTGAAAAATACAAGGTTGAAAGATAGCTAATGTCTGTTAAGATTGGAAATATAGATTTAGGGGAGTTCCCGCTCCTGCTCGCTCCCATGGAGGATGTCAGCGATCCTCCCTTCCGTTTTGTTTGTAAACAAA
>JBAZCD010000044.1:6182-11389 GCA_041671205.1 Pedobacter sp. | reverse complement strand
AGGAGGTGGCTCAGGCAGGCATTCCCAAAATTGAATTTGAAAAGATTAATGTTACTGCTAACATCCAGGTAAAATTCATTCTGAAATAATACCGCTTCAGTACCCTGGGATCAATACCGGGTTAAAAACACGTAGTTTTTATCAGGAATGCAAAGCCCTGTGCGCCAGATTTCCCTATGATCGGGTTACCGTACCATCCCTATGACAGTGTCACCACCGTACCATCCTGTGGTCGGTGTTATCACCGACCACTTTACCGACCACAATCCCCCGAATACTCAATGTAACCTACCACTTACTCATTCCCGAAAATATCATCATTCCCATTTTTTTAAGTTTAATTATGAATCATGGAAACATAGAATTCTTCACCGTTACCTGCTTAAACTGGCAAACATTACTTAAAGAAGATAAGCACAAGCAGATAATCCTTGACAGCTTTGCATTCCTGGTACAGGATCAACGGATATGGCTCTATGCTTATGTAACTATGCCAAATCACATGCACATACTATGGCGCAAGCAAGATGCCTGGATTGAAAAAAATGTTCAGCAGAATTTTCTTAAATATACCGCACAACAAATAAAGTTCAACTTGCTCAAGGACAATCCAAATGAACTAACTCAATATACCAGCACACAAAGTGACAGACAGTATCATTTCTGGGAACGCAGGGCTTACAGGGCCAGAATATTTACAAGAGCTGTGGCAGAACAAAAAATAAACTACATACATTTCAATCCGGTTAAAGCCGGACTTTGTAAATTACCAGAAGATTATTTATTCTCTTCAGCCCAATACTACTATCTGAACCAACACAATCCTATCATTACTCATTATATGGAGCATCTATAAATATAGGCTGGTCGGTGATAACACCGACCAGAGGGAACACCGACCAGAGGGAATAGAATCCCGGGCCGGAGGATCAGCCACCAGAGGCAAGAGCTTTCTTTATCTCATCTTCTATCTCATCAGTAAACCCATTCGAGAGCAAAATTATCTTTCCGCTTTTATCAATAAGCAAATACATTGGCAAAGCAATGGAACTGATGTAGTAATCCTTTTTGAATTGTTCATTGCCAATCAGCATAGGAATCTTGATTCCCTTCCTCTGCACCATATTCTTCGCTGCACTCAGCCCTCTGATATCGCTGCTTATTCCGTATACCAGCAAGCCTTTATCTTTATATCTCTCATATATAGATTCAATCTTAGGCATCGCCGCAATGCAGGGACTGCACCATATTTCCCAAAGATCGAGCAGAACGACCTTCCCTTTAAAATCGGCAGAAGACATTGTTTCTCCGAAAAATGTACTGAGTTTAAAAGAAGGAACTTCATGACCCTTCAAGCTCATAATGGGCAAATTCACACTTCCCTGAACAGAAACCTGCTGTTTATACCGATCCAAAAATGTCAGCGACGTAAAATCGTATTTAAAATCAGGCTCGTTAATCTCTAAGTCCCTCACTTTATAATAGAGATCCTGAATATTGCCATAACTTTCCTGATGATTTTTCATGGCGAGGGGCAGCATCACTTTTTTGTCGATAGTAAAAACCTTAAATCTGTTCGTTACATTCTCTACTTTATAGTCAGGATACGTAAGTGTTAAATAGTAATTGCGCTTATCTTCTCTGACAAAAAAGTCGCTGGCTTTTGA
Source organism: Pedobacter sp. (assembly GCA_041671205.1). Taxonomy (GTDB): domain Bacteria; phylum Bacteroidota; class Bacteroidia; order Sphingobacteriales; family Sphingobacteriaceae; genus Daejeonella. The sequence continues at coordinate 9,722 of JBAZCD010000044.1, read as the reverse complement.
TGTATCTAATTTAACCAGATCAGGAAAAACAATATGACCACCACCACCGTTCAGTACATTTAATATCCCGGATTTTGAGGTAGTCAGGGTATATGTTTGAGTTTGAGGATTTATAGTATAGGCGACATAGCCATCGTATACTTTCTCCTCCGATTCTCCGTCTTTTTTTGCCCAAAATTTAAACCCCATTGTATTTGTATTTCTGTCATCTGTTTCCAACTTTACATTTCCGCTCATTGTACGAACATCATTAGTAAGCAGCGTATCCCTGCGATCGAGAGTATATGAAATTGTTTTCAATGAAGTTTGTGCCTTGATTATCCGGCTTATAATATCCTTAGCATCCTGCCCTAAAGTAATGCTATACATTAGACTTAGAACAATAGTTATCAATCCTGATCTTATCATTTTATCTGATTTATTTTCAACAAACATATTGCATTGAAATCCATCTCAATAAGTTATTAGACCTTAGCACCAATAAATTAGACAAAAGAGGAGTTTAGGATACTTATCGAAAAAATGAATGCTTTTGTCGAAAAATAACGCAAAAATCAAGCTCCTTGATCAGGAAGATTAATTTTCTTATACCTTAATGCATTATGAAATCGAATCCAAGGTGGCTAAACAATAAATCCGGTCGGATTGAAACAGTATTTTTCCTGTGTTACTTTCTCTTGTTCCCTTTATTATCTGATATAGAATTTAACCTTCGGGAACCCGGAGGCAATTACTTACTAGTTTTTCAATCTATACCTTACAGGATTTTATCCGGATTGTTGTACATGGTACCATATCTGATATATTACAAGCTTATCTTACAAAAACACCTGTTCCAAAAGCACTTCATTCAATTCACCGTCTATCTTCTGGTATTTCTATTTCTCTTCAATATTTATACCCCTCTGATCAACTGGTTTGTTTCTGAGCTGAACTTCTCTAAAGTGAATATGAAGTCAGCTCAGGGAATTAACTTTCGAAATACAGTAAGTCTGAACTTTAGTTTAATGTATATTTTCAGGGAGCTGCTGGTGATTACTGCCCTCGCATATTTCATCAGGTCGCAAAAGCAGGAGAAACAATTGAGAGAACTAAAAGAACAACAATTAACTGCAGAACTTAATTACTTAAAAATTCAGCTTCAACCACATTTCTTTTTTAATACCCTGAACAATATCTATTCCCTTACCCTGCAGGGATCTGAAAAAGCAGCCCCTCTGATAGCCAAACATTCAGACATAATGCGTTATATTTTATATGAGGCATCCAAACCGAAACTGAAGCTAAAACAGGAGATAGACTTTCTCAAAACCTACACTGATGTGGAAGCCATAAGATATTCTGATAAAATCAGCATCACTTTTGAAAGCCAGGGGATAAATGAAACTGCCAGGATTGAGCCTTTATTACTACTTCCCTTCATCGAAAATACATTCAAACATGGTATCCGCGAAGAAATTAATGAAGGTTATATTCATATTATTATAAGTCTGGTAGAAGATGAGTTATCAGCAGAAATCAGAAATAGTAAAATATCAGATCCAGCAAAGAAATCAGCAAACAATGGCATCGGATTAGAGAATATAGCCAAGAGGCTTCAGATCCTATACCCGGGGGCACACACAATGGAAATAATTGAAGATGATTTAAGCTACGAACTGCGTTTAACGTTAATTTTAAACCCATGACTAGATGTATTATAGTTGATGATGAACCTCTTGCACAACAAGTCATTGAAAATCATATCAATAAAACCGAAGGTCTGATATTATTAAAAAAGTGTGGAAATGCGATTGAAGCATTTAAGTGTATCAGTCAGGCTAATGTTGATTTGATCTTCCTGGATATTAAAATGCCTTCTATGAACGGAATTGAGTTTATCAAATCACTACGGAATCCTCCCGCATTTATTTTTACCACGGCCTACTCAGAGCATGCTGTTATCAGTTATGATCTTGAAGCTGTCGATTACTTGTTAAAACCAATCACTTACGAAAGGTTCCTTGCTGGTATTGCTAAATTTCTGAAGCAGAATGTAAATCCTATAGCAGAAAATCCGTTTTCCTATTTTAAAGTTAATGGGAAGATGATAAAAGTTGAGCACAGGGATATTATATATGCCCAATCCATCAAGGATTACATTATCATCAATACACTAAAAGGCAATTACATAACACATATGACTATGAAATATCTCGCAGAACTCCTGCCGGATACAAGCTTCCGGAGGGTTCACAGGTCATTTCTGATAAGTATTGCACATATTACCTCCATTGGCAGGAACGAAATTGAACTTCAGCAGATGAAGATCCCAATTGGTGAAAACTTCAGAGTCAATATCAGGAATATATCTTCTGGTCGGTATTAACACCGACCAGAGGGAAGCTGATTCTACAACTCAATCAAACAACTCACAGCCGGAATAGTATATTGAATCCCATTAGGCTTAAGCAAACCCGTTTTACTATCTCTGTTAAAGATTACCACATTATCGGTATTCGTATTACCTACCAAAACGTATTCGCCCGATTTACTGATCATAAAGTTTCTTGGGTGTTTTCCTCCGGTCGGCTCATGGCCAATCATCTTTAATTTCCCGGTCTTCGCATTAACCTCATAGATCACGACACTTTCGTGCCCTCTGTTCGTTGCATAAATAAATTTGCCATCCGGAGAAAAATGAACATCAGAAGCATAAGTCACCTCTGAATAACCTTCGGGAAGCATACTTAAACGCTCGATAATTGTTAAGGCTCCTGTTTTCTTATTCACTTTAAAGGCAACAATAGTATTCGATAATTCATCGACAGAGTAGGCAAAATTGCCGTTCTGGTGGATTTTAAAATGCCGCGGACCGGAGCCGGCAGGCACCTGTACAAAAGGAACAACAGCAGGCTTTAACTTGCCCCCGCTCAAAACTTCATAAATTACAATCCTGTCTGTACCCAGATCAGAAACGTACAGAAACTTACCATCAGCAGATGGAATGCTCGAGTGAGGATAAGGCCTTGTCTGGCGCTGCGGATTAATACTGCTGCCGGTATGTTTGACATAATCAGAGGCTTTAGCCAGTGAGCCATCCGAATTTATCGGGAATACGGTAACGCTGGCATCTCCGTAATTGGCAGTATAAGCAAACCTGCCTTTAGGGTCAATACTGATATGAGCGGGACCCTTGCCTCCCACCGACTGTTCATTTACTTTCTTTAAGGAACCTGAAAAGGGATCGATTTTAAAGGACATAACAGCTCCATTGCCATCGTCAAGGGTACCTTTGCCATAAATAGAATACAGAAAATCCTTATTGGGACTGAAAGCCAAGAAACCCGGGCTGTTACCCTCAGTAACCGTTTGTAATTCTTTTAGTGTACCCTTCTGCTGGTCAAACTCCAGAACATATATCCCTTTACTTCCCCTTGCTGAAGAACTGCCTGCATAAATAATACCTTTCGAACCGGGTTGTGCAAAAAGTTCAGGAATACCTGCAAGAAGCAGAGTCAGGGTAATACATAATGATATTAACTTCTTCATAGTCTGATA
>JBAZCD010000044.1:0-6172 GCA_041671205.1 Pedobacter sp. | reverse complement strand
TTTCAATTTAAAGTAAAAAAAGCATTTATAATCAATTATTAAAAGTTTTAAATGGATTTTTTTGAAGATTAAATGGCTTTGAAAGGTCCCTGATATACTCCACCAGCTGCCAGTATTGTTCATCTGAGAGTTTGGACTTAAAGCCAGGCATAATTCCTCTGCCTTCCCTTATCTTCCAGAACAAAGCCCCATCGCTTTGCTTCATTATAGCTTCATTTTTAAAATCAGGCACTTCCTGACTGGTATGTTCCTGTACCAAACCTTGTCCCTGATTACCATGGCAGGAAACACAATACAGATTATACACCTCCTGTGCCTGAGGAAGCGTCAATGGCTCAACAGCGTATGGATTGTATAAGGTATCTGCCCAGACAGGAGCTTTCCAGGGTGGTGGCTGCGCATCATGAATTCCGGTGAAAGACAAGACCAGAGTACTCAGGCAAATAAGCAATATGACAAATCTTAAAATTAACATATCAGTTCAATTGACCCGGCACAGCTTCTGTTTTAAAATCATTTTCTTGAGCGCAGGGCACCTGCCGGACGATAATCATGGCGTTTGGCAGTCCATTCTGCATCTCCATATTCACTAAGGCTAACCTTTCCCTGCATGGCATTAGCCTCTGCGATCCCTGTGAAAGTAAAATTTATACGTACGCCTTCCCTGGTATAGGAACTTCGCATCAGTACCTCTTTGCCATGAAGCGTTCCATCAAGGTCTCTTGGCCCAATACTTGCCATGTGAGTACCAATAAACTCATTGCCCTTCTGTTCAATGACCAGTGTCTGATCCACGGTGCTCGCTGAGAACTTCATTTTAAGATCCCACTGTCCGCTCAGATCAAATGCAGCCTCACCGGCAGGCCTTTTAATCACCGGAGGCTTAGTTAATATGGCATAGACCCGATCTGCAATGATCTTTTCCTCCCCCGCCTGAAGTGCAGGAGCATGAATACTGATATTCGGCTGCAGATTTGGCGGAAAAGGCAGAAAACTGCCTGCTCCGCTTACCGCGATCCTTGGTGTACCATCCCATAAAAGCTTCTCCATATCTTCTCCGGTAAGTGGTATGATCGATTTATCCCAATTCACATTCACCGAAGGAGCACGGTTACTCCGGGCTTTAGGTTCAACTAACTGTGTCGCTACTCCGGGCACTTTCTCAAGACGCTGAATGATATGATTTGCGTATGACACCCAGGTCTTCCATTCCCCGGCATGATCACGTTTGAACCAGGCTTCTACTGCTGCCAGCATACCCATAATTTCCTCACGGCCAACCTTAAACCCACGGCCAAAACCATGATGCGGACCGGCATTTATCCTGGCTGCAAGAATCAGATCCTTACGCCCGAGTAACAAACCGGCACATTGCGGTCCGCGCAGATATTTACCGCCACTGTAAGCAACAAGGTCGGCACCCTGAGAAATATGCGGATTAGGAACCTCCAGTACTTCAGCGGCGGCGTCTACCAGAACAGGTACTCCGAGCGGCTTTGCCACTGAAGAAATTTCTTTAAGGGAAAGCGGGCCATTCTCTGAACGGGCACCTGCAAGCACCAGGACCATTGCTGTACGGGGACCAATAGCCAGTTTAAGATCTGCTAAAGTGGATACCTCTACCATACGAACTCCAACCGCTTTTGCAGCAGCATCATAAGCAGTACGTGAATATGCCGGAATGATCACTTCATCCTTCATCCCCCTCAGATCAGGGATCATCCAAAGTTTATCAGGATCTCCGCCGGTAACGCAACCCGCAGTACCGGCTGTTATTGCGGCCGAAGCTCCTGAACTGACATATCCGAACTCAGTACCGGTCAGTACTCCCAACCGGGCACCGACTCCATCCATCAGCTCATCGATCTGTACATATTCCTTCACCGCATCATCCATGGCTTTTTGAACCTCAGGAAGGATCTGGCTGGCACCAACGACAGTAACGGTTCCCCTTGCATTGATCAGCGGTCGAACACCCAGGTCAGCGTAAACACTTTTCCCTGTTTTCTGCTGAGCGGATGCAAGCGATGCTCCTAAAGCTGACTCTATGGAAGTACCCGAGACTGCTCCGGCGATCGGCAGCAGACTAAGGCCTTTGATTAATTCTCTTCTTTTCATTTTTAGATTTCTTTAAATCAATTACAGACTGGGAAGTCCTCCTGCAACTCTTGGAATTGGATTTGTCAACCCGTTAAGATCATAAAACACTCGTCCCCCTTTTATAGTTACTTCACATTCAAACCGCCTTTTACCCTCAAGTTTCTGACCCATCTGATCGAAAACACCGAACTTACCTTTACGGATACGTAAAACGGTCACATCACCCTCTGAACCCACCGAAAGGTTACCGAGCTGCTCTCTGTGAATAACCTGTGCAGGCTTCCAGGTCACCGAATTAATGATCGCCGGAACTTCCATTCCAAGTGTCAGAAATTTGTTCATTACATTCAAAATATCTTTCATAGCCGAATTCATACTTCCGCCGTGATGATCTGTACTGATTACGTCAGGGAAAAAACCTTCCTTTGCAGCCGGAATCGCATGTCTAAACGCAAAACTTGCAGCACCATGACCAACATCCCAGATCACCCCTCTTTGCCTTGCTTCAAAAACAAAGGGCCTTAACTTACCGCTAACCTCATCAGTAATTGCTTCGCGGCCTTCACCTCCCCCGCCATAGGTATGTGTATAAATATCTCCGGAGCGAAATTTCTTCATCGTCAGTTCTTCGAGTGAAAGTCCGCCGCCACCGAAATCAACGATAACCGGAATATTCCCGGCCATTTTACCCGCCTCAATAGCACGGTCAATCGGAACCCAGTCGGGCCTGTTGTAATGAGCCACCTTAAAACCAACGATCTGATCTTTGTATTTCAATGCCATATCCGCAGACAGGCGGGCATCCATATCCGCGTTGTTTTGTTCAGGCGCACCACCAGTCATGCCTTCACCAACAATATTGAGGAATGCAAGTACCCTTGTCCTTGCCCTGTCAATGGTTTGATCCTTGAACTTTTCAAAAGTTCTCCATCCTGCACTTCCGGCATCAACAACCGTAGTTACACCGGTGCGAAAAGTAAATCCATCAGGCTGGTTTGCATAATAACTGTTTCTCAGATATTTATCCGGCTCAGTTCCTGCAAAATTATGAGTGTGCATATCAATGATACCCGGTACAACGTATAAACCCTTCGCATTCACTACCCTTGTTGCAGATCCGGGGTTTATATTTTTCGCTACCGCAGCGATTTTACCTGCTTTACTGATAGCAACATCCATCACTTCATTGATATTGTTTTTAGGATCCATCACATGCCCGCCTTTAATTATTACGGCGTAGGCAGGTTCCTGAGACCAAGCCTGACCTGCCTGGAAAATCAGTGCAGAGAAAAGAATAAGAAATACTTTTTGCATTATTTATGATCTAATGGTAGTAAAATGAGATTAATTTCGTTTTTAATAAAAAGCTAAATATTATCAAAAATACTGAACATTTATGGCTGGTTTTGTAATTTTTCAGTGGTTCCCGACCACCTATGAGTATTCCGGGAGGTTCCTCTTTTGACAGGACAGCCATAAAAAATTACAGGGATGATCCAGGTCCGGGATTATACAGGGCGGATCATCCATTTTTGTACTTATAGTTTTTATCTATCTCGAAGCGTTTGAAAAATAGATCCAGTCTATATCAAATAAATTTCGTTTTACACCTGCCTGATCAGTGAATACAAAATACAAATCGTATACCCCATCCGTGTCATTTAACTCTGTACTGATCTCTTTCCAGATCGCCGGATCGGCAGAATTTCTGGCCGGAATGGTAAGTGAACTTATCAGACGGCCATCAGCGTTGTCTAAGCGGGCTTCAATTTTCCCTCCGGATTGTGCCCTTACACGATATTTCAACTGATTAACATGCCTGAGGTCAATTTTATTGAATTGTATAAAACTATTGTGATTGATGCCTGTTGCATAAGTAAGAAATTCTGTTGTTACTGTCCCTAAACGTACATTCCCAGCATCAAAATCTTCTGTCTGAACAAAGGGATTCCGCAGGGTAATATGGTCCCGGCTTTGCAGAGGCTCTATACCATTGGCTCCCTTGTCAGTATAGCTGGCATTCAGCAGATAAAGCCCTTCTCCTCCTTTTCCGATATGCTCTTTTAAAACAATCGCATCTCTCAATGGCTGCCTGCCATTGGACCGCTTTGTTAATGAAAGTATATAATTGACGATCTCTGCTGCATCCGCTTTAGAAAGCTCAGGATGCGGTGTCATCGCACGCTCACCCCAAACTCCGCTTCCTCCCTGTATAATTTTCCCAGTCAGGCGTGCAACGGCGCCCTCTTTACCGGCATACCGCTCCGATATAGTGAGATAGCTTGGCCCCACAGATACCATATCTCTTGAATGGCATGATTTACAATCCAGGCTGGCTACCATTTGCTGGCCGTTTAAATATTTGAAACTGCCGGCATCCTGATTTTTTGCCAAAATAACCGCAACATCTTTTCCGCGGGGCACATAACCATAAGAAACCTTTATTCTTTCGGGATCTGTCGTTGTTTCCTCATTATCCTTTGCTGTTACATTATAATCAAGCACCGAATTATCCCAGTAAAAGCTGCGGTTTGCCGAAGTTTCTATATGAACTTCCGGCGGCGTATTTCCTGCAAACACCTGAGTTGAAGTACTCCCCATGCCTCCCTTATCGTCAGATACGGTCAGTGTTACCATGTGTACCCCCGAACTGGAAAAATTGTAATTCACAATTTCACCCTGTATCTCCTTATTATCAATTACCCAACTGTACTTTAATTTATCTTCACGACCATGATCAATGGATTTCCTTGCAGAAAATTGCACAGTTAAAGGAACAGCCCCGTATTGTTTATCCATAACTATTTCAGCAACCGGATTTCTATTCCCTTCCACATACTCAATTCTGACCAGCCGGGCATCTATATTCTTTGAAAACCAGTTTGTGCCGTATTCCAGCACATATAGTGCACCATCAGGGCCGAATTGAACATCAACAGGAGCCTTAAAATTAAAATGCTGCAAGAATGGCTCCATCCGAAGGTAATTCCCCTTTTCATCAAAAGTGACCGCCATCATCCATCCTCTTATCCATTCATAAATAATTAATTTACCATCGTAATAGTTGTGCAGCTTATAGGGTGCATTCGGATAAAGATTACTGTAATATACCGGCCCGGCCATTGCAGAAGCACCTCCATTTCCCAGCAGCAGAAAATGTTTAGAGTTCTTTTTGCCATACCAGATCATGGCAGGCCGGGCAGGCGGCAACACACGTTCACCTGTATTGTTCGGAGAATCATTGATAGGATTTGACGGATCTTTTTTAGGCCCCAATAGTTTGGTTGCGTAATCATACTTCGGGAAAGCCTGGTTATTCCCAAGAAAATAGGGCCATCCGTAAAAACCCGGTTTTTTAGCCTGATTTATTTCATCATAGCTCATAAACTCCCCATCATCACCCGGCACTTTAGTGTCCGGCCCTACATCACCCCAGTACAAATAGTTATTTTTCTTATCCACACTAAAGCGGTATGGATTACGCGATCCCATTACATAGATCTCCGGACGCCCTTTCGGATTGCCGGGAGGGAATAAATTGCCCTCAGGAATGACATATGTACCATTGTCTAACGGTTTAATTCGCAATATTTTTCCTCTCAGATCATTGGTATTTGCTGCTGTCGCCTGATCGTCTGCTAATGCGCGTCCCGGCCGTTCATCAACCGGGGTATACCCCTCTGTTTCCTCGGCATTGGTATTATCACCGGTCGACAGATAAAGTAAGCCCTTCGCATCAAATGAAATATAACCTGCCGAGTGGCAGCAATATTTTCGCTGAGTGGGGATTTCCAATAGAATCCGCTCTGAATTTTGAACCAGACTGTCACCAAGCAATTCAAACCTCGACAATCTATTTACTGCATGGTCACCTGCGACTGCATAATAAAAGTATATCCAGTTGTTTTTACTAAATGCAGGATCGGTTGCAATACCCAAAAGACCATCCTCAATGCCGCTGAACACATTAAAGTTTGTGATTGTTTTTACTTGCTTTGTTTTTCTATTGTAGATTTTCACACTGCCTTTCCGCTCGGCCAGTAAAACATCATTATTGGGAAGGATTGCCATT
>JBAZCD010000043.1:0-11526 GCA_041671205.1 Pedobacter sp. | reverse complement strand
ATGGTGTTTCCTTTGAAGCCAAACGCGGAGAAAAAGTTGCTATCATTGGTCCAAGCGGTGCAGGTAAATCAACGATAGCTGGTCTGATTCTTCGTTTTTATGAAACACAAAACGGTTCTTTATTATTTGACGGTATTCCTTCCACAGATTTTTCTCTGACCGATATTCGTAATCAGGTAGCCATTGTTCCGCAGGATGTTTTACTATTTGGAGGTACGATTCGTGAGAACATTGCTTATGGCAGATTAAGCGCCAGCAATGAGGAGATACTTATTGCCGCCAGACGGGCAAATGCTCATGATTTTATTGAAGGTTTCCCCGAAGGGTACGATACACTGGTAGGTGAACGCGGTGTTAAACTCTCGGGTGGACAGCGTCAGCGTATAGCGATAGCAAGAGCATTGCTGAAAGATCCTGCCCTCTTGATTCTCGATGAGGCTACTTCATCACTGGATTCAGAATCCGAACGTCTGGTACAGGAAGCGCTCGAAGAATTAATGAAAAATCGTACTTCTATCATCATTGCTCACCGTCTTTCAACTATCCGGGAAGCAGATAAGATAGTTGTTCTTGAAAAAGGTAAAGTCGTTGAGAGCGGGAATCATGCCGAATTGATGAAAAACGAAAGCGGTTTATACCGTTACCTGAGTCAGTTACAGCTTGATAGCAATGAATTGAAACCGGAAGAAAAAAATATTGTTTAAAATTCTTTCTATTTAGTATACTGCACCTGCCTTTGAGAGATTTATGAAATTAACTATTTGGGGTGCTGCCCGACAGGTAACAGGTAGTATGCATTTGCTTGAAACCGACAATTACACCATTTTAATTGATTGTGGTTTAGATTATGAGCGAGATACCTGGCTGGAGGAAAATGAGGCTTTCCCTTTCTCCCCTTCAGAAATTGACCTTGTTGTACTTACCCATGCACATATAGATCATTCCGGGAATTTACCAACCCTGATTCGTTTTGGTTATGAAGGTCAAATACTCTGTACCGCTGCAACTTCCGATCTAACAGAACTGCTTCTCCTGGATTCAGTGAATATTTTTCTCAGTAAGCAGCGAAAGCGGCGAAGAGGGAAACGCGGTTTTTCAGATGGTCCAAAACCGCTTTATCTTCAAAAGCATGTTATGGAAACGGTTGACCGTTTTATAACCGTCGGATTTAATAAACCCTTTTTTATCAATGGTCAGATCAGTCTGACATTTATTCCGGTTGGTCATCTTTTAGGTGCCGCTGCAGCAGTATTTACTGTTGAGGAGCATGGAGTAAAGAAAACTATTGCTTTCAGCGGTGATATCGGGAGAAAAAATTACCCCGTTTTACAGGATCCTGAATCCTTACCCAAGGTTGATTATCTTGTTTGTGAATCAACTTACGGAGGACGCCTTCATAAAGCTACACAAAGCATTGAAGAGCTTTTGACAGAAACGGTCAATGAAGCTTGTATAAAGTCTCCGGGACGTCTTATAATTCCCGCATTTAGTGTTGGGCGTACACAGGCACTGGTATATTCACTAAACAGAATTTTCAGCAAAGGTTTATTGCCGCGTATAAAAGTGTTTGTAGATAGTCCGATGGCAAGCCATGCCACTGATGTTTTCAGAAAGCACCACTCCCTACTGAATGCTGACGCTCAGGAATTTTATAATCAGCTTGGCGATGAATTTGAATTTGAAAACCTGGATTATATACAGGACATGAATGCAAGTAAGGCCATATCTAATTATTATGAGCCCTGTATTATCATTTCTTCGGCAGGTATGCTTGAAGGCGGGCGCATTCAGGATCATTTATACTATAATATTTCAAACTATTACTGTACCATACTTTTCATCGGATATTGTGCAAAAGGAACACTTGGGCATCGATTGCTCCGCGGTGATCCTGTAATAAACTTAAGACATCGTGAACTATCCGTTTTTGCTACCATTAAGCAAACTGATCTGTTCAGTGGGCATGGCGACCATAAGGATCTGCTCAATTTTGTCAGGCAGCAGAATGCTCAGCAAATTAAAAAGGTTTTCCTCGTTCATGGTGAAATCAACGCAATGGAGGCACTTAAAGCAGTCCTATGTGAAGAAAATTATGCCGTTGAAATCGCTGAAAAAGGTAAAACTTATTTTCTTGATTCTTATCACTAAGGATTACATCTTTAGGTGCAATTATAGCCCGTGATTGGTGTATTCTCAACCTGTCTATTGTTCATCATGTTAGGGCATTCCGGCATATTTAATTTCAGCAAATTGTTTATTGTTTAGAGGGTAGATTTATTTATTACCAACCAGTATAATCCCAATTCAGAAACCGCTTGAACGAATTTTTCAAATTGTACGGGCTTCACAACATAACTGTTCACTCCCAAACGGTAACACTCTTGAATATCGGGGTCTTCATTGGAGGAAGTAAGCACAACAACAGGAATTTTTTTTGTACGTTCATCGGCTTTTATTTTTTGCAGCACTTCAATCCCGTTTACTTTTGGCATTTTTAAATCCAGTAAAATAACTTTCGGACTATTCTCTATTTTTCGTTCAGAATAATTTCCACGTGCAAAAATAAAATCAAGTGCTTCTGCGCCGTCTTTCAGGTGTATTAATTTGTTAGTAAGATTTTTTTTTTGCAATGCACGAATGGTCATTTCGGCATCACTCATATTGTCTTCTACCAAAAGAATTTCTGCTCCCAGATTCATTTTTTAATCATTTATTTATAATGGAAAAATTAAATACCGCCCCTTCATTTACCTTTCCTTCAGCCCAAATTCTGCCTCCGTGCTTAGCAATTATCCGTTGTACTATCGCAAGACCAATTCCTGTTCCTTCAAACTCATCGTGCGAATGCAGTCGCTGAAATACTCCAAACAATTTATCTGCATACCGCATATCGAAACCCGCACCATTATCCTTCACGGAGAAAATAATTTCACCATTTTTCTTTTCTGAAGATATTTCAACAACAGGATAGTCTTTCTTGGATGAGTATTTAATTGCATTGGAAATAAGGTTAAACATGACCTGATAAAGCAAAGTGTAATCGGCTTTCACATCATGAAGTTTACCAACTTTTATTTGTGTATTATGTGTCATTGATTTATTCAGCTCAAGCAATACCCTTTCCACCATCTCAATTACATTAATTTTTATTTTTTGTATCTCTTTGCGTCCAAGCCGTGAAAATGCAAGCAGGTCATCAATAAGTATACCCATTCTAGTTGAATTATTATTAATCATTTCTATTATGCGTCTGCCTTCTTCATCTAATTTAGCTCCATAATCTTCTTTAAGCATTTCAGCATAACCATTTACCGCACGAAGCGGAGCCCGCAGATCATGAGAGACAGAGTAACTGAATGCTTCAAGTTCACTGTTTACTGCACGCAATTGATCCTCAGCATCTTTTCGCTGAGTAATGTCTGAACGAATGGCCATATATTGATAAGGTGTACCCTTCTCATTCAGAAAAGGGACAATAGTAGTATCCAACCAATAAAAGATCCCGTCTTTAGTCATATTTTTCACCTCCCCTCTCCATATTTTGCCACTAGAAATGGTTGTCCACAAATCTTGCATAAACTCTTTACCATGATAACCACAATTCATTATCCGATGGTCTTGTCCGATTAATTCTTCCCTGGTGTATTTAGAAATATTACAAAAATTATTATTAACATCCATAATTATTCCATATTGATTAGTAATGGCAATTATTGATGATTCATCCAATGCATATTTATAATCAGCAATCTGTTTTACTTTTTGCTCCAATTCTTCGTTCAACGCGACCAGAGCGATCTCCTGTTGATATTTGTCAATAAAAAATTTAACCTTATTAATTAATATTTCAGGCTGAAAAGGTTTGGTGATAAAACCGAATGCTCCTCTTTCATATCCTTTAAAAACATTCAGATTATCGGTATAAACGGCAGAAATAAATATAAATGGCAAATGCTTTGTTTTTTCTTCTTCACGCAATATACCAGCCAGTTCAAAGCCATCCATTTCCGGCATTTGAATATCCAGCAATGCTAAAGTAAAATCATGGTGTAAGGTTGCTTTTAATGCTTCATTGCCACTTATTGCCTCAACAAGTTCGATGTCCAGATCTTTGAGAACGGTTCTTAAAGCAACCAAATTTTCAGGCTTGTCGTCAACAATTAAAATCTTCGGTTTTGTGTTCATGGCTGATATAAGTTTAGCTGTAACCCTTATTTACTTAACCACACACGCATCAATGATAGTAATCGTTCGGTATCAACAGGTTTTGGTATGTAATCATTGGCACCTGCATCAATGCATTTTTGTTTATCATCTTTCATAGCTTTGGCAGTAAGTGCAATTACAGGCAGATTTTTGAACTTTTCCTGAGATCGTATTTGTCTCATTGCCTCATAGCCATCCATTTCTGGCATCATAATATCCATTAATACCAGGTCAATATCATCATGTGTATCCAACATTTCCAGGGCATTTCTCCCGTTTTCAGCTTTTATTATTTCCATGTTACGTTCCCTTAATATTTTGGATAATGCAAACACATTACGCATATCATCATCTACCAATAGTATTTTTTTCGAATAAAATATAGTTTCCCTGTCGTACAGATTATTGATGATGAGTTGTTTTGATTCTGGTAAATTACTGACCGCCCTGTGAAGAAAAAGGGCAGTTTCATCCAATAATCGTTCATCCGATTTTACACCTTTTATGATAATGCTCTCGGCATATTTCTGCAGTTCGGCATTTTCTTCTTTTGTAAGTTCCTTACCGGTGTAAATAATAATAGGCGGAATATTATGGTCTTTTATATTCTCAAATTTATGGATGAGATCAAATCCGCTCATATCAGGTAAACCAAGATCCAGCACAATACAATCAATATGATTTTTCTGATATATTGTTAAGGCCTCATTGCCGGTTCCTGCTTCAAAGCATTTTACATCCCCATTTCCAATAAGTTTACGCATTGCTTTTCTCGAAATCTCATCATCTTCGATGATCAACAGATTTTTCATTTTTCTGCTGATAAACTTTTCGATTCTATTAAAAGCTTCTTCCAGATCTTTTTTATCTACAGGCTTCATCAAATAATCAATTGCACCTTCTTTAATCGTTTCCAGCGAACATTCATTCACAGAAATTATATGAACCGGTATATGTCTTACAGCAGGATTCGCTTTTAATTCAAGCAATACATTATGTCCATTTATCCCCGGTAGATTCATATCTAAAATGATCGCTTTCGGTTTAAATTTTAAAGCGAGTACCAGGCCATCTTCTCCACTCGATGCCATCAGTCCTTTGAATCCTTTTTTGTTGGCTTGATTTAAAAGTATAGCAGCAAATTTCAGATCGTCTTCAATGATGAGTACTACTTTATCTTCTTCAGTTATTGTATCTCTGTCATCTTCTATGGTAGGGTAATTCAGATATTTATTACTTTCATTCTGATGATTATCAGTATGAGGCTTATGCCAAACATGATCTTTCAATGTATCTGTTCTGGCAGATTCATATTCATACTGTATTTCCAATGGAATAATGACTGAAAAGGTGGCCCCTTCGTTTAATTTACTGGCTAGCTTAATTTCAGCGCCTAATAATTTTGCAAGTTCCCGTGAGATAGAAAGCCCCAGGCCTGTACCGCCATACTTTCTGGAAGTGCCTCCATCTGCCTGCTGAAAAGCTTCAAATATGGCCATTTGCTTTTCTTCCTTTATGCCAATACCTGTATCGGTAACAGAAATGATCAGACTATTTTCAGCATATCTTTTAATACTGATGCTTACACTTCCCTTTTCAGTAAATTTTATAGCATTAGATAAAAGGTTTTTTAATATCTGATTTAAACGTTGAGAATCGGTGAGGATGAATTCGGGCAAGCCTTTATCCAATATACAATTGAGTTTCAACCCTTTTTGTTCGGCATGATGTTTAAAATCACGAAGTAGTTCATCGGTAAAGTATTTTAAAGAAACTCTTTCAATATTGATGGACATTTTTCCCGCTTCAATCTTGGACAGGTCAAGCACTTCATTAATTAACATTAATAGATCATATCCGCTTTTGTAAATTATCATGGCACTTTCAACCTGATCCTTATCCAGATTTTTCATTTTATTTTCTGATAAATCCTTTGACAAAATGAGCAAACTATTTAGTGGTGTCCTTAATTCATGCGACATGTTAGAAAGAAACTCAGATTTATATTTGCTGCTTATTTCTAATTGTTTTGTTTTTTGTTCAATATCATATTTTGCGGCTTCTACTTCCTTATTTTTTACTTCCAATGACTGGGTTTGCGTTTCCAGTTCTTCATTAGTCATTTGTAATTCTTCCTGTTGCTGTCTCAGGTTTTGAGTCTGTTCTTCCAGTTCTTCATTCGTTTGTTTCAACTCTTCCTGTTGAATCTGAAGTTCTTCACTCTGAACCTTTGTTTCTTCAAGTAATTCCTGTATCTGTTTTCTTGCAATAGCCGAATTAATGCTTATGGCAATACTATCCATTGATGCATTGATGAAATCTATTTCTGTTTCGCTGAATTCAGTAAGCCGGCCCATTTCTATTACACCCAATGTTTTGCCTTCAAACAAAAAAGGAGAAATAAATAAATGCTTTGGTTTGGCATTCAGAACAGACGAGGTGATACGTATTTGATCTTCAGTTATATCTGTTAAAGAAATCTGTTTTTGCTCCAGTGCTGCCTGTCCAATCAGTCCTTCGTTAAGCTTAAATTTCTCTTTTGTGTCGCCCCTTACCATAAAGGCATATTGTCCGCTAAGCACCAATGCTTTATCTTTGTCATTAAACAGGTAAACCGCACCTATACCTGCTTTCAGGTAAGTGCATAAAAATCCGATTGTATTGGTTGCCAGTTCTTCAATGCTTTGGTCACCTATTAATCTTTCATTGAGTTGATTTTGACCCGTATTCAACCAATTATGCTTCTCATTTGCTGCAGTTGTTTCACGTAATGAGCGAGTCATCTTCCTTAAAGCATGACCCAGAGTGTCTTTAGCCGAACGCGGGGTAAGGTCAACCGAATAATCTCCCGAAGCTACATGATTGGCATTTTCCGTTACTTCGCGAAAGCTTTCATCTATATTGTTCAATGAAATAAAAATAGGTCTTAATTCATCCGTGGTTTTATCTTTAAATATTTCACTTGTAAACTCGCGACTTGCAATTTTTTCAGCTTCATTTGCCAGGAAGGAAATTCTTTTAGTAATTCCCTGGGTAATCCAGTAAGAAACAACAAAGGATACAATAAGCCCTACAATAATTAAAGTAATAATCAGGTTAAGAGAATATTTATAACTCTCAACACTTTTTATTTTATCTGCTGCAATACTCTTTTCATTTCGGTCTATGATCCTTTCCATTATGGTGATCACATCTTCCCTGGTTTTTAAACCTTTCGTAACTGATATTTCGAATGCCCTTTCATTTTCGTTTTTCATTGTCAGCAGAACAATTTCATCTAAAGAGATTTTATATTGCTCCCATATAGTTTTGAATTCATTTAGATCTTTTGTGCCCCTTTCATCCACTAATTCTTCTAATTCGGGAATTTTTATATTGATTGCAGACAGTGATTCATCCATTTTGTTACGATAGAATTCCTTTTTAGGTATCTCTTTTTCAAGCAACATACTCTTCTCATGTCTTCCTGCGGTAAGCACATATATGAGTACTTCCTGAGAAAGACTGATC
Organism: Pedobacter sp.; assembly: GCA_041671205.1. Classification (GTDB taxonomy): domain Bacteria; phylum Bacteroidota; class Bacteroidia; order Sphingobacteriales; family Sphingobacteriaceae; genus Daejeonella. Next base: position 3,810 of record JBAZCD010000043.1, on the reverse strand, counting down.
TTTCTTGAGGAAACATCCACAATTTTACCTAATCTATCATTTGATTCAGATAATTTGCCGGTCATGAAAAGTGCCATACAAGTGAGCAGCACTAAAATTATAATATAACCTCCCAGTAATTTACTCTTGATAGTTAAGGCCATAAGAATTATTTTTTGATATATGTCCAAATCAATTTTATTAAATATAAATAAAAATAATTAACCGGCTCTGTGATAAATTGCTCATAAAGAATAGAAAATATGAAACCATATATCGCTACTTAAGACTGATGATTTTGTCTGAAAACATTCAGACCTTGTTGGCGGTTTTAGTGAGTAATCCCATGATAATGAGATTTATAATATCTGAAAACCGGAAAATAGAGTTTGAGCTTATTGGGACTTGAGAATAAGCAAATTAACTATTTTGTGCATATCTCTTCTAATTTGCACCAGAACATCTAACATTATGAAAACCCGATTAATTTTTTTAATTTTTTAAATTAATTTGACCCTGATTTTTGTTTGCTTATCTTATCAGCACTGCTCCGGAGATAAAATATGATCAGGGTTGATAGCAGGCAGTAAAGAGAACAAAATTCTCATTGAATTCATCCCGCCTGAAGGAACCATATTGCAATTGTTTCTAATATTTCCTTTTAAATATTCGTTGCTTATGATCCAACTCGATATATCTATCGAACAGATTTGTAAACCGTAGTCCCTCTTTTGATCCTAAACATAAAATACCACCATTGATCAGGCTATTTTGAAAAAGGTTTAACACTTTATTTTGTAAATCTTTTTCAAAATAGATTAATACGTTTCTGCATAATATCAGGTGAACCTCAGCAAATACACTATCTGTAACCAGATTATGGTTTGCCCAAACAATGTTTTCGCGCAGGGATTTATTCATTATAACATTATCATAATTGGATGTATAATAATCCCCAAGGGATTCTTTTCCTCCGGACAATTGATAATTAGTGGTGTATCCCTTAATCATTTCGTTTGAATAAATTCCCTCTTTGGCTTTGTTCAATGCTGATTGATTAAAATCTGTGGCGTAAATCGTAGTTCTGTCATGAAGACCTTCTTCATTTATAATAATAGACATTGAATATGCTTCTTCGCCTGTAGCACAGCCTGCATGCCAGATCTTAATAAAGGGATAAGTTTTTAAAATAGGAATAACATTTTCCCGCAATGATTTATAAAATTCAGGATCACGAAACATTTCAGTTACTGTTATTGATAGGTCCTGTAAAAGTTGGGAAGCAAATATTTCATCATTCAGCAACCTGAATTTCATCTGAGAAATACTCTTTATTCCAGATAAGGCCATTCTGTTATTTATCCTTCGCCTGATGTGGTCCCCAGAGTACTGCCTGAAATCATAACCGTATTTCTGATAAATAGCTTCCAATAATGATGATATTTCCGGTTCCAATGTGTCTTTACCTAATATTTTCAGAATTAATTATTAATTTCTTTTGCTGCTTTATTAACTATTAATAAAGGTAACCTAAAGTACTAAGTAAAATGCAGCAGATAAATGAGTTTGATCTGCTATCTTAAACATTTTTTATATAATGACTTGAAATCGAATCAGAATATTATGCCCGGTATCGGGTCTTGTATTCGGAATATAATTTGATTTTTTTGAGATACTCACTAAACTTATCGTTAGTTACAGTACAGCCGGTGAAATGAGCTGTCATTTTCTCATTCTCCTTTCGGAGAGTAGGAATTCCTAATTTATTTGATGAATAAGCAATCCGGCCTGGAATTTGGGTTCAAACCAGGTTGATTTTGGAGGCATCACCTCACCCTCATCGGCTGCACGGATGAGTTGTTCAATAGTTGTCGGATAGAGTGTAAAAGCAATACTATATTCACCATTATCTACTTTACTGATAAGATCGTTTACCGGCAGAATTCCACTTGTATAACTTATCCTGGGATCGGTTCTGGGATTAGTAATATTTAAAACAGATAATATATAATCCTGCAGGATGGTAACATCAAGCTCAGAAAGAGGGCTCCTGCCCTGATAATTCTCCGGATAAGTAATCAGCGAATACCAGCAGCCACCGAGATACATCCCGAATTGATGTATTTCTGCCGGAATAACAGGCTCAGGACACTGCTTTATGTGGAAGTTTTGAGCCAGAAGCTTTAGAAAATCGGGGACAACCAGGCCATTCAGATCTTTAATCAATCGGTTAAAACCATAGATCTTTAATTGATCTGTATTCATATAGACTGAGGTAAAAAAATTATATTCTTCATTACCACTATGCTTCAGATTCAGTTTACGACGCTGTATGCCAAGTAATGAGGCAGCAGCGGCTCTGTGGTGCCCATCGGCAATATATGAGGATGGTAAGCTTTCAAAAGCGTTTACCAGGGCATTGATAACAGGTTCGTAATCAATGGTCCATAATTTATGCTCAGAATTTGCTTTTAAAAAAGAGATAGCAGGCTCTTTAAGGATAGTTTCAGCTATAATATTCTCAATTGCCGGAACTGATTTATAAGTAATCAGTACCGGATTGGCATCCATACCGGTTTGTTGCAGGTAATCAATCAGTGATTGTTCACGGTCGGCTTTGGTGAGTTCATGCTTTTTAACCACATTACTCAGGTAATCATCAATGGAAGTAATTGTCCAGATGCCGGTTTGTGAAATTCCTTCAGACATGATTTGATAAACATAAATGGCCGGTAAGGGATCTTTTACCAGGATACCATTTTCTAAGAATTCATCAAAATTTTCATTGATCTTTTTATAAACCAGTTCATTTTTTGAACCCAGCAAAAAAAAGTTATCCAGCTTGGGAACAAGCATATTCACGTACGAATATGGATTTCCCTGCCGGATAACCTTTGCTTCACTGAGGCTTAAGTTTTCCAGGCTGACCACTACCTGACCGGCGTAAGCCTGGCCCGGATGAATTGCCCTGAAAGGCTTGATCTTTGGCATTTAATTTAATTGACAGGATGTATCAAACCGGATAGCACAAAATTTATAAATCAGACTGTTTTAAAGAAGTCGATAATAAGATTTGCCAGTTCTGTTCCGATACGTTCCTGCGCTTCATTTGTGGAAGCACCGATATGTGGTGTTAATGATATTTTTGGATGGGTTAACAGATCCTGACGAGGGTTGGGTTCATTATCGAAAACATCTAAACCTGCAAAGGCCACTTTTCCTGAATTTAAAGCCAGAATCAAGGCATCTTCATCAATTGTTCCACCACGGGAACAGTTTACAACACCCACCCCATCCTTCATCATCTCAAATTCTTCTTTACCTAAAACCGGCTTTTCGGAAAATGGAACATGGAGACTGATAAAATCAGACTCTTTAATTAATTGTTCTACGCTTACTACCTGAATCGGGCATTTCACACGAATATTATTTCCAAGCACAAGTTCCAGTTCTGATGGTACCTCGAAAAGGTCGTAGGCAAGAACTTCCATTCCAAGGCCCAGAGCAACTTTTGCGGTTTCGCGGCCTATCCGGCCAAATCCTATGATACCAATTTTTTTACCCCGAAGTTCAATCCCTTTGGCATAAGCCTTTTTCAGGTCATTGAATCTGATATTACCTTCAACCGGCATTTTGCGGTTTGAATCCTGAAGAAAACGGATTCCGGTAAATAAATGTGCAAAAACTAATTCAGCTACTGAAAGGGAAGATGCAGCCGGAGTATTTACTACCGCCAGCCCTTTGCTTCTGGCATAATCAACATCTATATTATCCATTCCAACACCTCCACGGCCAATCAGTTTAATATTGGGACAGGTATCAATCAGTTCT
>JBAZCD010000042.1:5137-11554 GCA_041671205.1 Pedobacter sp. | reverse complement strand
CGGTATTCAATTTGTCCCTGCATCTGCTTGAAATACAGCTCCGTGGAGAACTCGTATTTGTCATTATTGAAATTTCTGAAATATCCCAGGGCGATCTGACCGGCAATTTCCGGTTTAACATTATTACTGTTCATGATGTACAGGTCGGTAGGAGAACTGGCGGTGGAATTAGACATCAGGTGAAGGTTTTGGGTATTTCTGGTATAGGAGCCTTTAATGGAGGATGAATTATCTACCTGATAGCTGGCCGAAATCCGCGGCTCCGGATTGAAATAGCCTTTCACTAACTGACCTGAAGTGTAGTTCCGTGTGGCATTGGTATTACCGTCCCTGTCAACGGTATAGAAATTGCCGGGGCCGAACAGAAAGAATGAACTGGCTCTTAAACCATAAACAATATTCAGCTTATCGTTCACCTCCCATTCATCAGAAATATAGGCCGCTACCTCGCTTCCTTTGCGTTTTTCTATCGTTACTTCATTCACACTGGATGTTGCACTGGCGGTAATACTTCCCGGTGCAATGGTATGGTGGACAAGGTCGATACCGAAGCGGATATTATGACTGTTATTCAAAGCCAGTTGAAAGTCCTGTTTAAGGTTCATATCCCTGATGGAAGAGTTGACACGGAAGTTATTCTCCTCCAGAAAGTTTTGAATCACATAATTATAATTGCTGTAGATCAGGGAAGTGTTCGAAAATAAGCGGTTGCTGTACAAATGGTTCCAGCGTAATGTTGCAGTGGCATTACCCCAGTCAAAACCAAAGGTTTCACTTAAGCCCAGTTCATCACGCCCGAAGTAACCCGAAAGGTAAAGGGTATTTTTATCGTTTATCTGGTAATTTACCTTTGCATTCAGATCATAGAAATATAAGGTATTTTTGTTGATTGCACTATCTTTTGATAGTGCCAGAAATGCATCGGCATAAGTCCTGCGGCCACTGATCATGAAGGAACTTTTATCTTTAACGAGCGGTCCTTCCACTTTTAATCGTGATGAGATCAGTCCGATACCACCTTCAGCTGTATACTCTTTCTTATTTCCGTCATTCATCCGGATGTCGAGAACTGATGATAAGCGTCCACCATATTGTGCCGGCATCCCGCCTTTAAAAACACTGACATCTTTAATCGCATCAGAATTAAAGGTAGAAAAGAAGCCCAGCAAATGGGAAGCATTGTAAACAGGTGCTTCATCCAGCAGAATCAGGTTCTGATCTGTTGACCCTCCTCGGACATAGAATCCGCTGTTTCCTTCACCGGCTGATTTTATTCCGGGGAGCAGCTGCAATGTTTTGAGAACATCACGCTCGCCAAAAAGTACTGGAACATTTCTTATCTCACTTAAATTGATCTTTGCAACACCCATTTGCGCATTAACGACATTGTCATTTCTCTTTTCTGAGCTGATCACGATCTCGTCAAGAATATTTTCAGGCACCATATTCAGATCGAGCCGGATATCTGAACTGATATTGATTTTTCGGTTTATGGATCTGTAACCGATATAGCTGACACTCAGGTTGTACTCTCCCGGACTAAGTTTATAGGAGAAGAAACCATAAGCATTGGTGCTGGTACCAAGCTGAGTCTTACCCGTAAATTTAAGTGTAACTCCAATCAGGCTTTCTCCTGAGAGAGAGTCCTTCACTACTCCGTTAACCGTATAATTTTCCTGGGCCATCAGGCTGACAGAACAGAATAAAAACAGAATGCAGGCGGGTAAAATATACTTAAAGAAGAGCATCAGTTAAATATTACGATTGATTAAACGCTGTTTTTATTCAAAATAGGTTAATTGCGCAAAGCTAAATACTTTAAATGGCCAATTATCAGTTGATTGTAAGCTGAAAGTAAGATAATTAGAATTGAAAAACCATATCTGGCGCATTCAATCTCTTCGGGGGATTATTTTTGCTTGCCTTATGATCTTTCCGGACATTTAATGAGCACTTTTGTAAAGTATATTTTTATATATATTTATCCTTCCTTAAACTAACCTGACCATGAAATTCAATTTAAAAGGAGCGCTGCTTCTGGGATCAATTGCTATGATCGGTATTTCTTCCTGTTCAAATAATACAGATAAGAATCCTGTAAACGAAAATGACAGTTTAAAGGCCTATGTAGCTGAAAGGCTTCCGATCTACGCTAAAGTTAAACTGACAACAGATATCTCTAAGCTGACCGAAGATGAGCGTAAGGTTTTACCACTGCTGATTCAGGCAGCTCAGGTTATGGATGAGCTTTTCTGGAAGCAGGCTTATCCTCAGCGTGACAGCCTGCTGGCAGCCGTTAAAGACGAGGAGACCCGGGAATTCATTAAGATCAATTATGGCCCCTGGGACCGGCTGAATGATAATAAGCCATTTGTTGCGGGTATCGGACCCAAACCGGCAGGCTCAGGTTTTTATCCGGCAGATATGACCAAAGAGGAACTTGAAAAATCAGATGTCATTGACAAGGAGGGTTTATATTCTATGATCCGCAGAACTGATTCGGGAAAACTCATTTCAGTTCCTTACAGGGATTATTTCAGAGAAGATCTGGAAAAGGCAGCGAAATTGTTAAGTGAGGCTGCTACACTGACAGCTCAGCCACAGCTGAGACGCTTTTTAAATTTCAGAGCTGAATCATTGATGAGTGATAACTATGTGCCAAGTGATCTTGTATGGATGGATATGAAAAATACCGGACTGGATATCATCATCGGGCCGATCGAAAATTATGAAGATGCCTTGTTTAATGCACGTGCTGCTTATGAAAGCTATGTGCTGGTTAAGGATAAAGAATGGAGTAAGCGTCTTGAAAAATATGTGAGTATGATGCCTGAACTTCAAAAAGGACTTCCGGTTGATGCGGCCTATAAAAAAGAAAGTCCGGGCACCTCATCACAACTTGCCGTATTTGATGTGGTTTATTATGCCGGTGATGGCAATTCAGGAGGAAAGACTATTGCTGTTAATCTCCCGAATGATGAATTGATACAGCAAAAGAAGGGTACCCGCCGTTCTCAATTAAAAAATGCTATGCGGGCTAAATTCGACAAGATTATGCTGCCTATTGCCAATGAACTGATTGATAAAAGTCAGCAGAATCATATCAAATTCGATGCTTTTTTTGCCAATGTGATGTTCCATGAGGTTGCTCACGGACTGGGGATTAAATCAACGATTACCGGTAAGGGTTTTGTAAGGCAAGCTTTGCAGGAGCAATACTCATGGCTGGAAGAAGGAAAGGCAGATATTTTGGGCCTCTACATGGTAAACAGTCTTCTGAAGAAGGGTGAATTAGAAGGTGATATCAGAGATTATTATACCACATTTATGGCCGGAATTTTACGATCAGTTCGTTTTGGTGCTGGGGAGGCCCATGGAAAAGCCAATATGCTTTGTTTCAATTTCTTTAATAACAAAGGAGCATTTGAAAGGACAAAAGAAGGTACTTACAAAGTGAATTATGAGAAATTTGAGCAGGCAATGAATGACCTGAGCAATGAAATACTTACATTACAGGGCAATGGAGATAAGGCTGCGGTTGAAAAAGTTCAGAAAGACATGGCTATTGTTCATGATGATCTGAAGTCGGATCTTAACCGTCTGGGTAAAAAGGGAATCCCTGTAGATGTCATTTTTGAGCAGGGATTAAGTGTTTTAGGTTTACAATAAATCCAATTTTCTAAATAGGTATCAGACCTGCCCGATCATCAGGGCGACGGTATCTTTTGAAATCGGCTTGCTGTAAAAGCGAATGATTGACGGGAAATTATCGAGCCTGTTCTTATCATTTTCATTGATTGATGAACTGAATAAGAAAATAGCATATTTTGACTGAATTTCTTTAGGTAATTGTTCAAATGCTTCAACGAACTGAAAACCATTCATTACAGGCATCTGAATATCCAGAATGATAATGGTAATGGCATCAATTTCGGGAGGGTCATTCTTCTTTATTGTTTCATAAGCATCGGTAGCTTCCATGTAAGACTTTATACTGGAAAATGTACCTGAATTCTGTATGATCTTTTCAGCAATAAAGCAGTCCAGACGGCTGTCATCGATGATTATAAAATGTGGAAACGTAACTGACATCTCACTTATTTTGAATCGTAACCATAAAGTGTGTACCCTTATTTAGTTCTGAATCTACGGTAATTTTCCCATTTAATTTTGTTACCGCAGCTTTTACATTATATAAACCAAACCCTGAACCCACATCCTGTGTACTTGCCCGGAAGAACATATTGAAGATATCACCAAGATAATTCTCGGCAATACCCACCCCATTATCAATTACGTCAATAACTGCAACTCCGTTTTCAACCAGGATGTTCAGGTCGACGGACTTGTTCTTGTTTTCTTTTTTCTGATACTTAAACGCATTTGATAACAAATTGTTTAAGATCAGTTTAATAGATAAGGCGTCTCCCCTAAAGGTTTCTTTCTGTTTGATGTTCGTATTAAAACGGACATCACTCATAATATATGTGAAATTAAATATTTCGATTTGCTCATCAACCATTTCCCTGAAATCAATTTCCTTGATCTCAAGTTCACCCCGGTTCAGATTATAATAATCGTGAATACTTTGGATAAAATCATCCAGATTTCTGACCGAATCTTTCATCATCATCAGCATTTTCCTGATCTCGGTAATGTCTTCCATGTGCTGGGCGGCTTCTATGGCACCAAGGATACTCAAAAGCGGTCCCCTCATATCATGGGTTACACTGTAAGAAAACTTATCAAGTTCATTATAAGCCCGTTGTAACTCCTCGTTTTTTACTGCAAGCAGCGAATTGGAAACATAGAATTTATTGGCCTCATTTATAGCACCAAGAATATCTTCATCGGTCCATGGTTTTTTTACATACCTGAACACATTACCCAGGTTGATGGAGTCAATGACCGAATCGATATCAGTATAACCGGTAAGCAGGATTCGTATCGGTTTCGGATATCGGCTTCTGATCTCTTCAAAAAACTGAACACCGGTTTTACCGGGCATTCGCTGATCACAGAATATTACCCTGATATCCGGATGGGAGCTTAGATGCTGCATCGCGTCAGTTGCGTTAACAGCAATCATGATATTATAATTCATCCTGAACGATGCCTTGAAACCGGTCAGGTTGTTGATCTCGTCATCAACGTAAAGAATCTTTATTTTTTCTTGTTTTTCCACTTAAATCTCTTCTGCAATATCAAGAATTATTGGCAATTCCAGAATAAATTCTGTTCCAAGCCCCGGTGTACTGTTTACCTGTATCTCGCCCTGATGTCTTCTGATTGTATTGTAAGCAATGGACATACCCAGCCCTGTTCCTTCACCTACATCTTTCGTAGTAAAGAATGGCTCAAAGATTTTTTTCTTGGTGACCTCATCCATTCCAATACCATTGTCTTCTATTTTTATAAACACACTCTTTTCATTACTGCTGGTACTGATCTTCAGAATGCCCCCCTGTTCATCGCCAAACTTCTTATTTATGGCATAAATAGCATTCGAAATAATATTTAAGAATACCTGATTTAATTTACCAGGATAACAGTCTATTAATGGAATATCACTGTATACCTTTTCCAGTTTAATTTTGTTGCTTAATAAATTATTAACTATAATTAAAGTAGAATCCAGCCCATTATTCATATCCGCCTTTTTCAAATCGTCTTCATCAAGACGGGAGAAGACCCTCAGGCCTTTAACAATTTCGGAAGTTCTGGAAGCTCCCTCATGTATCCCTTTCAATAGCTGCGAAATTTCCAGTTTTAAATAATCGTAATCCAGTTCTTCTTTTTGCTCCTCAATCTTCTTTTTCTTTTCCTCAGCTGAAAGGTCAGACAGTCCAATTATTTCCATTTCCTGGATTAAGTCGATCAGTATATCAACATCCCGGTTAAGCGGAGTGATATTGGATGTAACGAAGTTAATCGGATTATTGATCTCATGGGCAATCCCCGCGGTTAACTGACCGAGTGATGCCATTTTTTCAGCCTCAACCAGCTGACCCTCAGCCTCCTTCAAATCTATGAGTGTCTGACTGAGCTCGGTATTTGCCTGACTGAGTTCCTGTGTGCGCTCTTCAACTTTAGTCTCAAGAATTACATTTTGTTCGCGTATGATCCGTTCATTTTCCTTTAATGCCATCAGGGTCTCTTCCTGTGATTTTTCTTTTTCACGCTTGAAGGTGTTGATCTTGTCGGCCAGGGCGAATGCCAGTAAGACTACATCTAATGCAATACCGCCTTCTTTGGTATAATTACTAAAGTCGTTGTAGGGTACTATTCCTAAATTCCGGAGAACAAAGAGCAATAAACCTGTGAAGAACATGCTGAAAGCCAGAAGGAATAATTTTGCCGGACGATATCCTTTTAATGAAAGGGAGATTGTTACGGTAAAGGTGATCAGTACGGTGG
>JBAZCD010000042.1:0-5127 GCA_041671205.1 Pedobacter sp. | reverse complement strand
ATATCGATTGTTCTGTAACTCGCCTGATCATAGCCCAGTAAACGTAAAATAATTGCCGTGCTGTAAATAAGTATTGAAACATAAATGGCTTTATGCAGTTTCGGTGTATTCTCTCTGGTCTGCAGAAAGTGCATCATGAACAGGTTACCTGTTACTCCGGCAAGTCCGGGGAACAGCACAATACTAAGGTGATTTAAAGAAGGAGAATTAAACAGAATGAAGCGGTAAGTGTATCCGCTTAAAGTAACCTGGGTGAGCCCTATAAATAAACTGTATACAACATAATAAAGATAACTCGAATCCTTTACAGACAGATAGATGAAGAAATTGTAAACAACCATCACCAGGATCAGGCCAATAAACATTCCCCATGCCAGGTCATTGGTGATCAATTTTTCTGCCATAACCTTGGGCGTTCCCAGGATGAGCGGCAGCACCATTTGTTCTGAGCTCTTTACCCGCAGGTAATAAGTTGAGGTATTGCCCCTGGCCTGTTCAATATCAAAGATGAAATTCTGGTGTTTGTATTTACGTTTGGAAAAGGCCTCATCATAGCTTAATTTCTGAACACGGCCATCCGCCATTGAGTAGAATTCGCAGGTACTAAGCATCGGGTACTCAAGCGCAAGTATGATATGCTCCTGATCACTTTCATTCCTGATGCTAAATTTGATCCAGAAATCCGAGCGGCTTAATTGCAGATTGGGAATTGGAACACCTGAAGGGATAAAGGCATCTGAACCGGCGATTTCCTTCAGGCTTAATTGATTTGTTTTATCTTCCAGTATAGATATGTGGCTCCCAATAACCTGATTATCACCCTTAAAGATGACCGGATTCTGGGCTGAAGCCTTTAGTGAGCAGATCAGGGATAATAATATCAGTACACAGTAATAGCGCTTCATTCTTTACACTTAAAATCTGATTCTGAACAATACATTAGTCTTTGATCTGCTCTTCAAACATTAGAATTTCCTTAACCGGCAAGCGATGAGCTTTAAGTACCGGTTCTTCTGCTATCGCTATTTTTGTGAGAAATACTTCGGCATCTGCATTACCTGTACCGGCAATTTTATTAAAAGCTTCCCTTAAAAACTGAAGTTCTTTGATATTTTTCTCATCAAGTCCTTCGCCATTACCATGCAAAATACGTGAAAAAAGGTAGAGCGGTGAAATTACCGGATGAATAGCCAGATTAAGATTGGTTGCTTCAAGCCAGAATCGTTCCATAGAACGGCCGCCTTCAAAGAAATTTTTCAGCTCATATCCCGGGAGGCTGATCATGCAAAGTGCCGAAGCAGTAGATACAGTACGCATTGCGAGCATTCCGAGGGCATTTCCGCCGCCAAATTCCTTCACTGCATTAATCACCTTTTCACTCTTGATCACGCCCATTGCAGCCATTAAAGAATGCCCAAGTTCAAGAGTTCTGATATCAATTCCGGTGCGTGTTTTCTCTGCATCTTCAGGAGTCCAGCGCATTTCGCGATGCACAAAATCATAATGGCCTTCGGGATGAAGCAGGCGCATACGGTCGCAGGCTCCAATGATCCGGGCTATTCCTTTCATATCATTTTCTTCTGTAAAGAACCGGATCTTTGCGCCCGGAACAGATTCGGCCAATGTGGCCAGCCGGGTATAAATATCAGTTGAGATCGGGACTTTCGGAGCCATAACCCTGTTGGTATGACGCCTGGCTATTGCCTGATCCAGCGGTTTAAGAAGTTCACTGAGCGGGTTTGGTGTTATTTTCCTGAACCGGATCGTGGCAACCAGTTTTTCTGTTGTCTGATCGGGAAAGAATGAATAATACGGTTCAATTCCCATTCCCAGAGCATGGATATACAGGTTTTCATAAGCCGCTCCAAAGGTGATGAAGGAGGCCGTTTTCTGAAAATCTCCGAATGAATGCGACCGGAATTCATCATGAAAGAGATATAAAGTCCCTTTTTTATAATACCATTTCCATGGCTGGTCATTACCGGTTGAAGGAGCTGCTGCTGCTGCTGCGACCATGCCGCTGATACTATCTTTGTCAGGATAAATATCATCGGGCCTGATATCAGGAACAATGCAGGAAGCTATTTGCTTCATTTCTTCAGTCGATAATGGCTTGAAGGGGTTTAGTCTTGTTACTGGTTTCTCTTTTTCCTGCTTTTCTTTATCTCCGATCAGTTCTTCCAGATCAATATAATATCGTCCCGAAGAATGATACTGATCCAGCAGGATTCGTCTGCTGACATCTGCTCCAACTGCACCTCCTAAAGCAACTGAACTAGCCAGCTGCGGCCAGGTATTGATCGTTTGTTCCACCTCGATCATTGAGGCCTTGGCCCGGAGGGAGATATTTTCTATCCCCAGCATTTGCAGCATCACCGGTATTTTATCCTCTGTACTTAGGTTTTTGATATTCTGAGGATCTACGTTTTCAATGGTTCCATGAAGCAGCGGACGATCCGGTTCAAGATCAAATCGTTCTACATCAAGCATACCGCGGTCACTGGTGTCCATTATTACCGGTATGCGAAGCTCACGTGCTTTAAAGCGGGCCAGTATTTTTATATCCAGACCATCACACTCATCAACCAGGAGGTCTAATTTTCCGTTTCCGGTAAAAAAGCTGTCCATGTTCTCTTCGCTCAAACCGTTAAAGAAGCAGGTAACTTTCAGAAAAGGATCTATTTCGGCGATTTCTCTTGCCGTGATTACCACTTTGGGGATGCCCATATTATGAACGCCTGAGCGAATGCGGTTCAGGTTGCTCAATTCAAGGGTATCAAAATCGGTCAGCCGGAGTTCACCAAAGCCCCGCTCCATAGCCAGGGTTAAGGCAATAGACTGGCCAACGGATAAACCGATGATGCCAATTCGCTTTGTGCTTAATATTTCCTGCTCTTTGGTGGTAATCTTATACTGGTTCCGGTTACTGCGTACCCGAATAAATTCTTCTTCATCCAGCATATGAACCAATCGGCGGCTCCAGGGATAGTACACCCATACGCCATAGGCATGAATATCACGGCCCGCTAAATGTTTTTTGATCAGTTCAGGGTATTCTTCCGGCTTGATTCGTATTGCCGGTGTTTTCATCTTGACAAGTTCCTGAAGCTGACTGTAAATTTCATCATGAAAGAACGATACCTGATTCTCAATCAACTGATCCAGGGTCAATTTTTCAGAAGGATCAGTGATTCTGAGAAATACGGGTTTATAAACAAGCTGCATCTGTCCGGATGCCTTGATCAGCTCAGAAAGCCTGCTACTCATAGGGTTAGATTATATAATTTAAATTCCAGTTTAATACGTCATTAAAATTCAATGGCAAAATTTACGCTTTAATTCTAAAGCAAATTAATATTCTGTTCATCAATACTTCCGGTTGAAATCAGCTTCTTTGCATTGGCAATTGTTGCCTCCAAATTCCAATTCTCCATATTTGGAATTTCTATATCGTAGTGGATCTCAATTTTCTTATTCCGAAGTTCTTCAATACGCACGCATTTTAAATTTTCGCGCAATGATATGATCGCTTTTTTGTTTTCATCATCAGCTGCACTCAGGTTCTTCAGATCCCTTAATATAAGTACCGTTGCCACAAGATCCAGCTTTGGATAGTAAAAAGTACCATTATTTCCTATTCCATACTCAATTTCGTAACCAACACTCTGGGCCATTTTTACCGTATAAGGGGCACATAATCCAAAAAGTGAATCAAGTCCGATCTGTTCAGACATGGCAACTCCAACCCGGGTAAGAAAAATGCTGCCGATACCATAACCGGCAATTTCCCTTGAATTCCATAGTCCGCAACCTTCTCCCGTACCTTTCTGGGCATATTGCCATACCAGATCGTAGATGGCAGGGTCGAGAGCTCCGGTAGCCTGTTCAATTGGAAGCGGCTCAGATCCTCCTGCTACATGGATCCTGGCACCACCGTAAACCTGTTGTTTATCAAGTGATTCGACGATCATGACAAAAGCTGCCGGATTATTGATCCATTCGTTATTGGATGATGTAACTTTTTCGACCCCGATACTTGTTAATACCCGTTTATGGCCTTCCACGAACAATTCGCATGATTTAGGATCATCAATTGCCCTGAATGCCCTTAATCTGACTACCGGATTGCCGTTATTAAATTCTATTTCCATTGCTATGCATAATATTCCGGGTTGAGCTTCTGAACATTTTAAAGATTCTTTTTTAAAATATTTTAATAAAAAGAGGTTATTACTAGTAATTTACCCGATTTATGGTAAGCTTTTTATTATTTATACTTATTTTTGCTAAAATATTAATGTTACCCCAAATGTCTGACAAAAAGATCGATATACTGTATGTTGATGACGAAGAAAATAACCTTATTTCTTTTAAGGCTACTTTCAGGCTTAAATATAATATATTGATTGCTTCCAGTGCAGACGCAGCGATGAAATTATTGGAGGCAAAACCCGTAGAGATTATCATTACGGATCAGCGTATGCCCAATATGACAGGTATCGAATTTCTTGAAAAGGTAATTGAAAAATATCCGGAACCAGTTCGTATTCTTTTAACCGGGTATGCCGATATGAACGCAGTTATTGATGCCGTGAATAAAGGGAAGATCTTTCATTATCTAAGTAAACCCTGGAGTGAGCAGGAGCTTGATGAAACCATTAAAAAAGCATTTGAGGTTTACAAGACTAATAGGGAGATCAAAGAAATGAACAGTAAACTTGCTGTTTCCAATGATCAGCTTGAATTTTTGCTTCGGCAGAAACTACTCTCCTAAAACTTCCCCAATTATTTTTTCTTTTCCTATTGCCCTGGCCTGTACCCACGACTTTTATTAATCTTTATTTGATTAACAAAGCATTTGCCAGAGGCGGAATTTTTAGCCGCAGGAAAATCAGGTATTCTCTCCTGCGGCAAGAGCAGGGAAAACTCAATAACATATAGGTAGGTTATCCTATTAAGGATAATTAATATTCATGAAAAGCACGTATTTGTCACCACAATAGAACGGTAAAAATCCTCATTTCCTTTTTCACCGATATTTTCCCCTTTTTTACCGAGTACTTAGCCTGATCTGCCTAATTCCTCTATAGCGGGCAGGATATCCGCTATACATTTGAAGAAAAAAGA
>JBAZCD010000041.1:0-11555 GCA_041671205.1 Pedobacter sp. | reverse complement strand
CTGGTTTATATACGGGTATATTATCTGGGAGCTGGCTCATTTTGTCTATCATTATTTAGCGCATAAGGTCAGATTATTCTGGTGTTTGCATTCCACACATCATGCTCCTGAAAGTATGAATCTGGCGGTTTCTCACGCACATTTTTTTCTCGAAGGGCCTTATGCGGATGTGATCAGAACCACCATCTGTATGCTTGCAGGAGTGCCGCCGGCAATGCTCTTTGTGATCATGTTTATTGATGGCACTTATGGTTCTTTTATACATATCGGCGATTCTGTAATGAAGAATGGACGCATGGGAGTACTGGGCAAATATATTCTGACCCCATCACATCATCGGGTGCATCATGCCCGGAATGTAGAATATATGGACACGAATTACTGCAATCTGCTGAATATCTGGGATAAAGTTTTCAGAACCTACCAGCCCGAAAAGCATGAGCTGAAGGTTGAATACGGGATTACCCGCGAAATGAGGCCCAACAGCTTTCTGGATGCTTATTTCGGTGAAATCGTTTTACTGGCCAGAGATGTATGGAATGCGCCAGGTTTAAAGAATAAATTCTTCTATGTTTTTATGCCTCCCGGATGGAATCATACCGGTGAGCATAAGACGGCGGGGGCGCTCAGAAAAGCCTTTGAACAGGAAAATAAAAAGTAAGGAGAACCTGTATGGGATAATTTTTCAGATGAAATCTTCACGCATCGGACTAAAAGTATCCAGCAGGATTCCTGCTTCAAGGCAGACAACACCATGCTGAATATTAGGTTGGATATAGTAGGTATCACCGCCTTTTAGCATTTTTTTCCTTCCTCCGATTTCTACCTCAAAAGTGCCGCTGTGTACATAGGTGATCTGAACATGAGGATGCTGATGCAAAGGCCCTATACCGCCTTTATCAAACTTAATTTTTACAAGCATTAACTCAGGGTCATAGGCCATTATTTTGCGACTTACACCCTTGTCAATCTGCTCCCATTCGATGATCTGATCCTCAATAAAGTTCTCTGTCATTCTTTAATTAATTCTTCAATGAATACGGCAAATATAAACCTTATAAATGCGAAGCAGGAAATCATTATTGAATAATTGCAGACTTCGGGGACTTATCCAAATCCTGTGGAAAAATGAATATCCAAGCAGGGATAAATACTATTTCGGTCCCAAACTGATCAATAAGCAGTTTCTTCGGTATCTATGTACAAATATCGATGTTGAAATTTTGCATAAATGGCATTAAATAGTAGTTTTAACTCTTATTAAATTATTAAACCTTTTAAGCTAGAAATGAGAAACTTTAAGAGTACATTTTCGATTTTTGCCCTTGCAATTTTTACGGTGGTCATATTATTTTCTTCCTGTAAACCCAAAAAGATTATTAGTCAGGCACCTGCCGCTCCGGTACCTGTTCAGGAGGCACCAAAAACTGCCGCTGCTGCTGAAACTGATACAGATGGTGACGGAATTCCTGATTCAAAAGATAATTGCCCTAATAAAGCCGGTTCTTCTGTCAACGGTGGTTGTCCTGAGGTAATTACCTCTGAGCCAACATTCAATTACAAAAATATTTTGTTTGAGTTTAATTCTTCAGTATTAAAAACATCATCCTATTCAGTTCTTGATGAAGTTGCCCGTGAAATGAAGAAATATCCATCCATGGTTTTTAATTTGAACGGACACTCTTCGGCTGAAGGTACTGTAGCAAGAAATATGACACTTTCAATTGACAGAGCTACTGCAGTTAAGTCATATCTTGTGAGTGCAGGAATTAATGCCGGTAACCTGATTGCCAAAGGGTTTGGTGAGTCGATGCCGATAAGCTCAAATGATTCAGAAGCTTCCCGTCAGCTAAACCGAAGGGTCGAGATCAAAAAAAAATAAAATAAAATCTTTTCCGGGTATTCCGGACCATAAAAAAGGTGGGGTGGTGGTAATTGCCCCCTTTTTTATGCAACAAAGGAAGGGAATAGATCTTCAGGATACTGAATCTGTTGGTTAGCCCGGGTTATTTTTTGCTATAATCTTTGGCAGTACTTTTGCGTTATAAGATCAGATGAATGATCAGGCAGTCTGATAATTGTATTGAGAATCAATTAGAAATAAACCATTATGAAACCTGCATGAGTCTGCTACCGCAGGCAGGCTTCATAACCTTTAAAAAACATTATTCTCTAATGAAACCATCATGAGCATACCTCTCACAAACCATCATGAATATGCTCATGATAGCTTCATCACCGCTGAAAAACAAATTATATACTGATGAAAATTGCTATTATTTCAGGAAGTGCCAGGCCGGAGAGACAATCTCATCAGGTAGCTATGCAATTGAAGGATCGTTTAGACAAGATGTCTGTCGATAATTGGTTATGGGATGTAAAAGAAACAAACCTTCCATTGCTGGATTATACCTTTGATTCACATCCCTCTCCGGGTGATAAGCTCAAGGATTTAAAATTCCGGCTGGATGAAACAGATGTTTTCCTGGTCGTATCCCCCGAACATAATGGCAGTTATCCAGGCAGTCTGAAAAATAGCATGGATTATTTTTATCAGGAATACGCCGGGAAGGTATTTGGTATTGTGAGTGTTTCTGCAGGTGTGCTGGGCGGAATAAGTGCGGCTAAAAATCTGCAACAATATGCACTTACATTGCAGGGTATTGTTTTTCCGCAATTTCTTACTACTCCGCGGGTACAGAATTTATTTACTGATGGACTCGTGTCTGATGAAAGTTATGCCAGGCGTATGGATAAGTTCCTGCAGGATTTTCTTTCATTTCTAAAAAAGCACCAATAAAATCATTGATGTTGCCGGAACCGGGGACGGATTCATAATAAACCCATGACAGATTTTGGTCAGTGAATCTCAATAAATAAAGCAATTATTTTGTGATCTTCTCTTGCTATTGGGCAGGAAACCGGTTTTCGGTTTCCTGCTTTTTTATTTTAATGAAAATCGGGGAAATGAATCTTTGTAAGAAATATCCTGTTTTTTATGTTTTAATATTTTAAAAAATTCATCTGAAATTCATATTAGGCATCCATATTTAATAAATATTCGTAATGATATTATGATGGCAATGGATTTACATGTTGAGGATTCGAATAAAAGTAGGATCCGAAGGAGCAGAAAACTCCGCTTATCTGAAGATAAACTGGTTGAAGGTTTGAAAAATAGTGATGGGGGTGCGATGTCTGCTCTTTATCAGATGTATTCAGAGTCTTTATACCGTGTTATTTCAACTATTGTAGTAATTGAAGAGGTAGCACAGGATCTGCTCCAGGAGACTTTCATTAAAATATGGAAGTCATTTAAGCAGTATGATCCCGGAAAAGGGAGATTGTATACCTGGATGGCCAGATTAGCCAGGAATATTTCAATAGACTACCTTAGAAGTGTCAATTACCGGAATTATTCTGTCAGTGAAGATCTTTCTGAATCAACTCAGCAAATTGATCAGACCTTTCAGGTTTCTTATAATCCTGAATTGATCGGGGTAAAAGATATGACCCGTATTCTTAATGAGGATCAGAAATCAGCACTGGATTTGATCTATTTTAAAGGCTATACCCATGTTCAGGCAGCTGAAGAACTCCATATTACTGTCGGTATACTTCGATCAAGGCTTCAGTCATCAATTTCTGAACTGCGTAAAACGTTTAACCGGGATTATGTGGCTTAGGAATTTGTGTTATGAGTTACGAGTTATCTGCCAGAGGGGAGGGTATGAGTAATTAGCAATCAAATACATACTATTGCTGATAAAATCCAAATGAACCTGTATCTAATCTCATAGCCCACAACCCGGTACTCACAACTCCCTGAGTATCCCATTCCCCAATCGGGAAAAAATATCCCATTCAATTTCCTCAATTTTGCCTGAAAACCCCCATTTCAGCCCCTTTGGCACGCTGGTCTGCTATTTGTCTGTACACTATCAAACATTGATAAATTAAAAACAGACATAACTAACAACATGAAAAAAGTATTCATTGTAATCGCATTCCTTACTTCAGCTTTATTAAGCAACAAATCATTCGCACAGACCGCAAACCTGAACATCACCTTATCGGATGTACTTTCATTCAGCGTCACCCAGCCGGCATCATTGGATGTAAACTTCGATACAGAAGCAAAATATACCAATGGTATCACTGCTTTAGCTACCGACCACGTGAGTGTAACCAGTTCAAGAGGCTATGTGGTAAAGGCGATCGCCGGAACAGTAACTGGTTCAGCGGCATTGGCTCCGGGATCAGTAAAGATCACTTCAGCAATTGGTGCAACGAACAGCGGTAACACTGCGGGTATCACTTACGGTTCAGCAGTAACTTTACCGGTAACAGGCGGGACAGCAGCAGCGGTAATTACTGCTGCAAACAGCTCATGGAACGGATCAAACTCAACCAACAAGTTCAATATTTCTTACCTGATCGGTGCAGGCGGAGCCTATGCTGGTAAAGCAACAGGATTGAATGTGATCCCTGTAACCTATACAGTAACACAGCAGTAATTTCATAATTAGTTTTTGGTGAATAGGGCTCTCAGGAGCCCTATTTTTGTTTAAAAGATTTCCTTCATTTGTTTAGCAGAAATAATGAATTTCCTGGTCTTTCTTTTACATGAATATAACAGGATATTGATTTTATTGAATTATTTTTGGCAGAAACCCTTCTTTTTTAGATCTATAAAATATGCGTATAAGTTTTCATGGTGCTGCAAGGAATGTAACCGGGAGTAAGCATTTAATTAAAATGGATAACGGTACACAGATATTACTCGACTGTGGTATGTACCAGGGAATGGGAGAGGAGACCGATCAGCTGAATGAGCATTTTGGTTTCAATCCGGCTGAAATTAATTATCTTATATTAAGTCATGCACATATAGATCATAGCGGACTGGTTCCCAGATTAATAGCTCATGGATTTAAAGGAGAGGTGTTCTGTACAGCCGCTACCATGGACCTGTCAAGAATTTTATTGATGGATTCTGCAAGAATTCAGCAGCAGGATTCAGATTACAGCAATAAGCACAGGAAACGCAAGGGCCTGCCTTTGCTCAAACCACTGTATACAGAAGATGATGCCATGTTTGCCTTGCGTCAGTTTAAGATTATAACATATAATATCGAGTATCAGATAAACGATGATATCAGTATGCTTTTAACAGACGTAGGCCATATCATTGGCAGCGCAGCTGTTCATCTTTCTATAAAAGAAAAGGGGAAGACTACTCGCTTAACGTATAGCGGGGATGTGGGCCGATATGGGGATCTGATCCTTAAATCCCCTGATAAATTCCCGCAGTCGGATTATATTTTACTTGAATCAACTTATGGCGACAGTTTGCATGAGGATGCTGAACCGGCAGAAAATTTACTCAAAGAGATCATTTATCAGACCTGTATTTTGAGAGGCGGGAAAGTAATTATCCCGGCATTCAGTGTTGGCCGTACCCAGGAATTACTTTATTCATTGAATCATCTTGAAGAGAGGGGGATTTTGCCGGATGTAAAATATTATGTTGATAGCCCGCTATCTATTAAGGCAACCAATGTGGTCAAAAGCCATCCTGAGAATTTTAATAAACATGTTCAGGAAGTCATGCTTCATGATGATGATCCTTTTAATTTTAAAAATTTAACCTTCATTCAGGATACAAATGCTTCCAAGGCTTTGAATATTGATCCGGATCCCTGTGTAATTATTTCTGCATCCGGGATGGCCGAAGCCGGGAGGGTAAAGCATCATATAAAGAATAATATTGCCGATGAAAAAAATACGATTCTGATGGTTGGTTATTGTGAGCCTAATTCTTTGGGCGGACGGCTAATGGCGGGGTATACTACAGTTATGATCTTTGGTGAAGAGTTTCAGGTGAGGGCAGAAGTGCGGTCTGTTCGTTCGCTGAGTGCCCATGGGGATTATGACGATCTGCTTCAGTTCCTTTCATGCCAGGAACCATCAAAGGTTAAAAAGGTATTTTTGGTACATGGTGAATATGATGTTCAGCAGAACTTCAGGGAAAAGATTCTCGCTAAGGGTTTCCCAATAGTCGAAATTCCGGAAAGGCATCAGGAATTCCTTTTAGATTAAACAGAAAAGCATCCGTTAACGGATGCTTTTCTGTTTAATACGCTGTTAATTGGCCGCCTGCGATTTTGGAAGTTCCTTTCTTGGGATTTTTAACTCCCTCTGGGCTGTATTATAAACAAATGCTGTCACAATGGCAGCAGACTGCTTCAGGTCATTCGCAATCAAGCGATCATAGGTGTCCATATTGGAATGATGGGTCCTGGTATCATAATCAATGCCATCCTGAATGAACTGAAAGCCCGGAATTCCTAAGGCATCAAAAGCAAGATGGTCTGTACCACCTGTATTACGGTGGGTAATGGTGGTGGCTTCGAGATCTTTAAAGGGGGCTAACCAGGTTTCAAATATTGGTCGGGCAGCAGTATTGCCTTGTAAATAAATTCCGCGGATCTTGCCGGTTCCATTATCCAGGTTATAATAGGCGGATATCTTTTTCTGCTCCGGTTTTAACACCATGGTTTTGGGGTCACCAAAATGCTTGGAAACATATCCCTTCGAGCCATGTAAGCCCTGCTCTTCAGATGACCATAATGCGATCCGTATTGTTCTTTTCGGATGCAAATTCAGGGAGGTGATGATTCTTACTGCTTCCATCATTACAGCACATCCTGCGGCATTGTCAGTTGCTCCGGTCGCTGCATGCCATGAATCAAGGTGGCCACCCAGTATAACAATTTCATCTTTCAGATCTTTATCTGTGCCCGGAATTTCTGCTATTACATTGTAACCCTGCAGATCACTGGTAAAGAACTGAGTTTTGATCTCTGCTTCCATTTCCACTTTGATACCTCCCTTTATCAGACGAAGGATGCGCAGATAGTTTTCTGATGACATTTCCAGCTCCGGAAGTACCGGCGCGGCATCCTCAGCATAAGAAGCGCCATTAGTTGTAAACAAAGTTCCATGGGCTCCCCGGCTCAGGCTCAGTAACAGGGCTGCATTTTCTGCCTTCAAAAAATTGCCGATCTTCGTCCTCATTGCGCGACTCTTGCGGAGCTGGGCCATTTGTTCAGGAGTAAAGGCTCTGCCCGGTCTGCTGTCTTCAGAGGTAGATGCAGCCAATGCACTGAGTTCTTCTTCAGTATAACGTTTGCCATCAGCCCTGAATGTGGTGGTTAACGTGGTAGGAGAATCAAAGATTACGATCTTGCCCTTCAATTTTCCCTGAAAAGAAGCCAGTTGCAGAACGGTATCGATCTTGCTGATATCAATGATTACTATCTCTGATTTTACCGGGCCATTTGTCCCCGGCGTCCATGCTTTTGGCGAGGCAATGATCGCATGATAGTATGGGGCTGTCATTGCAGCATAGTTTTTTTCAACCTGCCATCCCTTTCCGAATTTCCCCCATGGTTCTAATTTAACGTTTTGCAGTCCATAGGATTTCAGAGTGTTTACCGCCCAATCCTGGGCACGTTTCAGTCCCGGTGAATTGGAAAGTCTGGGCCCCGATACATCGGTTAAGTAAAAGGCAGTTTTCATTACCTGAGAATTGTTCAGACCTTCGTTCCGGATCTTTTGAATTATAGCCTGATCCACAACTTCCTGCTGTGCAAAAACGCTGCTGAGAATTCCGATAAAAAACGAAACAGAGAGTAAATAATTTTTCATAATTGATTTTGGTTTATAATGGTTATTATTTAGTATGAGTCCGCCAGACACAGGCAGCTTTCAATCGATTTTGAATATTGAAGGTAACAAACTTATACATTCAATTAATAATGCAGCCTCAAATTCTTAGGTTTGAAATATATAAATTGAAATGATGAGATATCTTCCGGCCTTAATTTTATTTTTTTCAGGACTTCAGGGCTGGTCACAACCATTGATTGTTAAACAGGATCAGCATATTAAAAACATGGTTGAAGAAGTTTCTGCTCAGAATATTGAAGCGATTGTCAGAAAACTAGTGACCTTTGAAACCCGGCATAGCATGAGTGATACGATAAGTACCGCTACAGGAATTGGCGCAGCCCGTAACTGGATCAAATCAGAGCTGGAGCGTTATTCCAAAGCTTCAGGAGGGAGGCTTAAGGTTGAGTTTGATACCTTCACCCAGCCTGCCGATGGAAGAAGAATTGCTACGGCGACCGTAATGAAAAATGTATTGGGGATCCTTCCGGGTACAGATCCTGCGGATGACCGGGTTTTCATTGTTTCGGGCCATTATGATTCAAGGGCTTCGGATGTGAACGATTCAAAGATCTTTGCCCCCGGTGCTAATGATGATGCTTCGGGTACTGCGGCTGCCATGGAACTGGCCCGTGTGATGAGTCAATATAAATTTAACTGTACGCTCATTTTTGTAGCGATGGTTGCCGAGGAGCAGGGATTGTACGGTGCGGTCAACCTGGCGAAAAGGGCAAAGTCCGAAAAATGGAACGTGGCAGGTATGATCACCAATGATATTGTTGGCAATACCTATGGAATAGAGACCGGAATAAAAGACAATAACAGTGTCAGGGTATTCAGTGAGGGGGTTTCAGTTGTTGAAACACCCGAAGAAGCTGCCCGGCGTACAAGTACCGGCTCAGAAAATGATGGCCGGGCCAGGCAATTTGCCAGGTATCTGAAAGAACTCGGCGAACGGTATGTGGATCAGCTGGATGTGAAACTGATCTATCGTCGCGACAGGTACCTGAGAGGGGGCGATCATACCCCATTTTCCCAGCAGGGATTTGTGGGTATCAGAATTACTGAAATGAACGAAAACTTTGACCGTCAGCATCAGACCGTTCGTAAAGAAAAGGGTATTGAATATGGTGATCTCCCCGATTTTGTAGATTATAACTATACTCAGAAGGTAACAAGAATGAATCTTGCCTCCCTTGCAAACCTGGCTCTTGCTCCGCGCGAGCCTTTAAATGTGGGTATTGTTACCAGCGGATTGACTAATAAAACGGTGCTTAAATGGGAAAATCCGGTCGGAGAGAAGCCTGCGGGATATTATGTGGTGATGAGAGAGACTGCAAATCCTGTATGGGAGAAAAAATTCTTCGTAACAGGTAATACAGCCAGCCTGAATTACTCAAAAGACAATTATTATTTCGGTGTACAGTCAGTAGATGCTGATGGACATGAAAGCCTGGTAGTGATTCCGAAGTCGGTTCGTTAATTATTTGATGCTGCGTTTGTTGATCACAAAGTAACCGACGATGAATGTCACTGCTGCCACAGCAAGGCTGACATAGATCTCCTGACCCATCAGGTCAAATTCCATTTGCTTATCCTTACTGTTCAATGCCTGGTTCATGATACTTTTTAAAGCAAGCATGGGGTGGGTATATGGAATTGTATAGGCGTATTCCCAGCCAAGATTGGCTGTAATTATCCCGAAAATGGTGAGTACAAAACCAATTCCCATTGGTTTTAAGAAATCAGCCCAAAGCAGGCTCAGTAAAAATTGTATGGATAAGATCCCGGTTGAGGCAAGGAAAAGTTTCAAATGTATCTTGAATAAGATTCCTGAGATGTCAAATTGATTGAACTTCAGTTCAGGATTGAGAATATTCAGCAGGAGTCCGGAAGTAATGATAAAACTGGCAAACAAGCTTAGGCATAGTGCATTCAGAAATACTGCGTAAACATATTTGGCCGAATAAATACTCCATTTGGATATGGGAGCTGAAAATAAGCTTTTCCACATTTCAGCCCGGTGTTCTATATTATTGATGGAAAAGGTCTGGAAAATGACCAGAACAGGCAAGAGGAGGCTGCCCATTACCCCTAAAAATGCCCCGCTGAATTTGAACCATTGCATATCGGCCGGATAGAACATTAGTTTATCTGCATGGGTATAAAATCCGGTTGTAATCAGGATACATAAAATCAGTGGTAACAATATTGCTGAAAGGAAGGCAAGGGTCTTCCTTGTCTTATAGAACTCAGATCTTAGTGAAAGTATAAAGCCCTGCATCATTTATGGTTGGGTAATGGATAGAAATAAATTTTCCAGATTTTGTTTACTCTGAGTCAAACTGTAAACTTTATGGTTATTCCTGACCAGCAGACTATTAATTTCAGCGTTTTGATTTCCGGAAACGAAGGGAATATGGATCAGTTCAGATAGAATTTCAGCCTGATAACCATTTTTTGTCAGGAGTTCTTTGGCCCGGATTGGATCACTCGTCCCGATCTCAAGTTGTTTTTTACTGACATCATGCAATTCTTCAATGGTCCCTTGAAAAAGTAATTTTCCATGGTTAATAATTCCGATATGTGTAACCATCTTTTCAACTTCGGAAAGAAGGTGGCTGGAAATGAAAACGGTCTTTCCCTGTTCTGCTACCAGTTTGCGGATCATCTGCCGCATTTCGGTTATTCCTTTAGGATCGAGTCCGTTGGCTGGTTCATCGAGTATCAGCAGTTCGGGGTCAGGTAACAGAGCTAACCCGATCCCTAGCCGCTGCTTCATGCCCAGGGAATACTTCCCGGTCTTTTTATCAGCATTTTCTGTCAGATCGACCAGCTTAAGTATAGCATTTACCCGTGTTGCGGGTACGCGCAGAAGCAGGGCTCTGTTCAGTAAATTTTCCTTTCCTGATAAATGAGAATAGATTGCAGGCTGTTCAATTAGTGAACCGATATTTGAAAGGATATCAATCCGATTATGCTTCAGGTCTTTACCAAATATCAATACTTTTCCTTCGCCGGTCTGTAATAGATTAAGCAGTACTTTAATAGTTGTTGTTTTCCCGGCTCCGTTGGGTCCAAGAAATCCATAGATACTGCCTGCCTGAACCTTCAATGAAACATGATCAAGAACCTGCTGATTACCCAAGCGGTAAGATAAATCTCTGGTTTCAATGATCAGCCCCGGCTCCATTTTTATTTAATGGCAGCGGTGATTATACTTTTTAATGATGGCACCTGAAGTTTTAATCCTGCACTTTGTTTCTCTACAGGAATTTCATTATGAACATTTATTGCCAGTAATCCGATAAGCAGGAATAAAGGAACAAGTAACATAATAAATGGGGATACACAATTTGTCAGCTTTTTCATATTATCCGTTTTTTGATGAAACAAATAAATACCTAATAAAAATCTTCCTAAAATATATTAGACCAAGCAGCTGTTTTTACATACCAACGGCACTGTTTGAGGATCCTGTTATTAATAGCTTCCAAAGGCTTGTTGGCAGATTGATTTAGCCTGTTGGTCGAAACCGATAGCTTTAAACAGACAGAAATGCTATTTTCGATAATGAATAAATCTAAGCAGATCATATTTCATACAGTTGTCTGGATGGCATTAATGCTGCTTTTTATGTACATGGCCAGTAATGGTAAAATTGTGCATAAAACGATAGTCGTCTTTGTGTACTTCGGGATTATTAATATTTCTGTTTTCTATATTAATTATCTTACCATTCTGCCAATCTTCCTGAACCGGAGAAAATATTTATGGTGTGGACTGGCTATGATTGCTCTGGTGCTTATTTCAGCATTTGT
>JBAZCD010000040.1:0-11637 GCA_041671205.1 Pedobacter sp. | reverse complement strand
CCCTGCTAACCCTGAACCGAAAACTCAGCTTAAGTGGCCTTATGAGTCGCCAAGAAGAGGCGCAGGTACAAACCGTGCTTTTGGCGATTTTGATGCTGCTTATGGTGGCTGGGAAATAGATGGGGAACCTTATACAAAAAAGAAAGGTACTGAATTCGATTGGTTCAGATCGCGAATGCTCGGTGGCAGAACCAATCACTGGGGAAGGATTTCACTTCGTTTCGGCCCCAAAGATTTTAAACGTTACGATTTCGATGGCTTAGGTGATAACTGGCCTATTGGTTACGATGATGTAAAACCTTATTATGATCGTATAGACAAGATGATCGGTGTTTTCGGTACCAAAGAAGGAATATACAATGAGCCCGATGGATACTTTCTTCCTCCCCCGAAGCCGAGACTTCATGAGTTGATGATCAAAAAGGCAGCAAGTAAGATCGGAATCCCTGTTATTCCTTCAAGGCTTTCTATTTTAACCAGGCCGGTAAATAATGATCGGGGTTCCTGCTTTTTTTGTAATCAGTGTAATCGGGGTTGCGCGGTACATGCTGATTTTTCTTCATCAACCTGTCTGGTTAAACCTGCGCGGAAGACCGGCAACGCCGATGTTTATGTCAATGCAATGGCACGTGAGGTGCTTACAAATAATGAGGGAATAGCTACCGGTGTTTCCTATGTTGATAAAACCGATATGCAGGAATATCAGGTCAATGCCAAAGTAGTTGTTCTGGCAGCCAGCGCCTGTGAATCTGCAAGGTTATTATTGAATTCAAAGTCGGGTGCCCATCCAAACGGACTGGCAAATTCCAGCGGACTGGTTGGAAAATACCTTCATGATTCTACCGGAGCATCCCGCGGTGCATTTATTCCTCAGCTGATGGATAGAAAGCGCTATAACGAGGATGGTGTTGGCGGTCTGCATCTATATATCCCATGGTGGCTGGATAATAAAAAACTGGATTTTGCCCGCGGATATCATATTGAATTCTGGGGGGGACTTGGAATGCCATCTTATGGTTTCGGTTTTGGGATGGAAAAAATGAATGGCGCTTATCCTGGCAAGGATGGTAAAATGAAGGCGGCAGGTGGTTACGGAGCCTCCCTTAAAGATGATTATCGCAGATACTATGGTTCAACAGTTGGCTTTGCCGGCCGGGGTGAGAGTATCCCAAGAATAGAAAACTATTGTGAAATTGACCCTGAAGTAGTTGATAAGTATGGAATTCCGGTATTGAAATTTAATTATAAGTGGACAGACCAGGAGATCAGGCAGGCAAAACATATGCAGGATACCTTTGAGGAGATTATACATTCAATGGGTGGAGTTGCCAGCGGTGAAAAACCGGGAACAGACCAGATGTATGGACTTTTGGCGCCCGGAAGGATCATTCATGAAGTTGGAACTACCCGAATGGGTGACGACAGGAATAAGTCGGTACTAAATAAATATAATCAGGCACATGATGTAAAAAATTTGTTTGTTGTTGATGGCGGTGCATTTGTTTCTCAGGCGGATAAAAATCCTACCTGGACTATACTGGCTCTATCCTTGCGCGCATCAGAGTACATCATTGATCAGTTAAAAAAGCAAAATATTTAATCAGATGAACAGAAGAGATTCGCTCAAAGCACTGGCTGTTGGAACAGTAAGTGTTGGCACCATTTTAGCCTCATGTGATAAAAAGGATGGGGGTCAGTCATCCGGCGGCGGAAAAGCAGGTGTTTATGGCCGTACAGCTGAAGAAAAGCTGATCGATGAGAAACTGATGGCTGAAAAATTCTTTAGTCCGGCGGAATTGAGTACAATCACAATTTTATGTGATATCATTATACCCCGTGACGATCATTCAGGAAGTGCAAGTGATGCTAAAGTACCTGAATTCATCGAATTTATCGTGAAAGATCAGCCAAGATATAAGATTCCGATGAGAGGCGGATTAAAATGGCTGGATGTGAAATCGCTTAAACTTTTCAAAAAGTCATTTTCTGAAGCCGGCAAGGAACAGCAGATCGAACTTGTAGAACTGATCGCATTTCCTGAGAAGGCAGCTCCCGAAAATGCTGCAGGGGTCAGCTTTTTTAATACCATGCGCAATCTGACTGCAACCGGCTTTTTTACGAGTAAAGAGGGTATTGAGGACATGGCATACAAGGGAAATCAGCCTAATGCATGGGATGGTGTGCCTGATGATGTGCTAAAGCAATACGGACTTGAATATGATGCAAAGACCCTTGCTGAATGTCTGAAGGCAGAGGACAGAGGAAAGATCATGACCTGGGATAGTTAGAGTACAGGTATAAGTACTAAGTTGCTAAATGGCAGTTATATGCTCGCCGTGTATAATTGATATTTAGTTCCTGGCTATTCCATCATTGTATAGAAATATTGTCTCGATATTGATACGGAGGTATCTTAATGGTTATCTTCTCTTAATGTATAATTCATATTTACTGTGTTCTTTTACAGAACCGGGTAACTAATCATTACTTGTTTTTACCCGGGAATCATAAAAACTTCCGTTATGAATATTTTCAAAGAAAAATCAAACTTTGCTTTATGTAATATATTGATTATCTGTTTATTACTATTTGCGTTTAGTGCTAAATCCCAAACCGTACCTAATAGTAATAATTCATCAAAAGTGCTCCTGCCCAATGGCTGGTCTTTAAGTCCGGCGGGCCGCTCAGTCCAGCTGGGCGATTTGCCATTGAATATCCAGATATCGCCATCCCGGAAATTGATGGCCGTTACTAATAATGGCCAGAGCAAGCAAAGTATTCAGCTAATTGACCCGCAGGGTGAAAAGATCCTTCATGAACAGCCAATCAGGAAAGCCTGGTATGGTTTAAAGTTCAGTGCTGATGAGAAGAAGCTGTATGCCTCAGGCGCCAATGATAATATCATATTGGTTTACCCGATCGTAAACAGAAAATTAGCCGCTGCCGATACGCTGGTACTTGGCAAGGGATGGCCGGCAGAAAAGATTGGTCCAACAGGTTTAGATGTTGACGATACCCGGAAACGTCTTTATACGGTTACTAAGGAGAATAATTCTCTTTATGTTTTTGATCTTGTAACAAAAAAGCTTTTACACAAGCTTAATCTGGGTGCAGAAGCTTATGCTTGTCTTTTATCACCTGATAAAAACAAACTTTATATCTCATTATGGGGATCGGATAAGCTTGCTGTTTATGATACCCGAACAAACCGGGTGATCTCAGAGATCCTGACAGAGAACCATCCGAATGAAATTATCCGGAACAGCAGCGGTAAATATCTTTTCGTAGCGAATGCGAGTGATAATTCAGTATCTGTTATCGATACCCGGGCCGGAAAGGTTATAGAGGTAATATCCACCGCACTTTACCCAACCAAATTAACCGGATCTACCACGAATGGACTGGCGCTTTCGGAAGATGAAAAGACACTTTATGTAGCTAATGCCGACAATAATTGCCTAGCAGTTTTTAATGTTTCTATTCCGGGAAAAAGCAGTTCAAAAGGCTTTATTCCAACCGGCTGGTACCCAACCAATGTGCGTGTAGCCGGGAAAAAGATATTTGTATCTAACGGGAAAGGCTTCACTTCAATGGCTAACCCTGATGGTCCGCAGCCAATTAAGAAGACCGATGACAGCGGAGTACACAAAGGTATCAGTGTTCAAAAAGAAGTTCAATATATCGGCGGACTTTTTAAGGGTACCTTATCGATCATTGATCAGCCAACTGATGCAGAACTGGAAATATTTTCAAAGCAGGTATATGCCAATACCCCTTACACCAGGCAGACTGAAACGCTTTCAAAAGGACTGAAAGATAATCCTGTTCCAAATATACAGGGCGGAAGGTCGCCAATTAAATATGTTTTTTATGTGATCAAGGAGAATCGCACCTATGATCAGGTTTTTGGGGATGTTAAGGAAGGTAACGGAGATCCTAACCTTTGCATTTTCCCTGAAAAAATAACACCTAATCATCATGCCCTGGCCCGGGAATTCGTTTTGCTTGATAATTTCTATGTGGATGCAGAAGTAAGTGCTGATGGACATAACTGGAGTATGGCTGCCTATGCAACAGATTATACCGAGAAAACCTGGCCAACCAGTTATGGCAGCAGGGGTGGCACCTACGATTATGAGGGCAGCCGTAAAATAGCTTACCCGCGTGACGGATATATCTGGGATTATTGCAAGCGGGCTGGTATTAATTATCGCAGTTACGGACAGTTTACAACCAAAGACGGTGCAAGCACAGAGTCACTTATTGGACGAATAGCAACAAATTATCCACCCTATAATCTGGATATAAAGGATGTTGACCGGATTGCCGCATTTAAGGCTGATTTTGATTCCCTGCTCACTATAAAGGCAGTAGCTCAGTTTAATACCATACGTATCGGAAATGATCATACCAGCGGACAGCGTATCGGTAAGATCAGTCCGGCAGCGGCCGTAGCAGATAATGACCTTGCTCTGGGGCTCCTGGTAGAGCATATTTCGAACAGCAGCATATGGAAAGAATCTGCCATTTTTGTGCTTGAAGATGATGCACAGAATGGCCCGGATCATATTGATGCACACCGGTCCCCGGCATTTGTGATCAGTCCATATGTTAAGCGCAATTCAGTGAACAGTTCAATGTATTCCACATCCGGTATGCTCAGAACAATGGAACTGATTTTAGATTTACCGCCAATGAGCCAATATGATGCGGCAGCCGTTCCAATGTCTGAATGTTTTACATCTGCTCCCGACCTAAGGCCATATAAAGCAAAGCCTGCAAATGTAGATCTCGAACAAAAAAATCTGGTCTGGAATAAAAGTGCCGAGCGTTCTCAAAACTGGAATTTTGCAGAAGAGGATGCTGCCCCTGATCTCGATCTGAACGAAGTAGTTTGGAAGTCGGTAAAGGGTGAGGATTCTGTTATGCCAGCTCCAAGAAGGAGTGCTTTTGTTAAGCTTGAACAAAAAAAGAGCGGAGATGACGATTAATTATCGCCAGACTATTTATTTCTAAAAAATAAATTTTATTAATTATGTCGAGAATTTTTATTTTCCTGTCAGCGATATTTCTTTCCGCAAATCTTTCTGCGCAGGGTATTAAAGGGAAAATATATACACAGAATACAAAGGAAGCAATGAGGGGAGTGAGCATCAGGCTTGAGGGTGCAGCATCAACAGCTGCAGCGACGGATGAGTATGGAACATTTAGTTTTCAGAATATACAATCGGGCAAATACACCATTAAGGTGAGCTATACTGGTTATGAATCCTATCAAAGCACTTTGATTCTGGATAATAAAGATCTCAATCTTGAAATATTCCTTAAACCTCAATCAGGTTCCCTTCCGGAGGTGCAGATTTTATCGGCCTCGCGCCGGAATACTTCTTCACTTCATTTACCTTTTGCATCCGGAGTTCTGTACCTTCCGGCACAATCTGATAATATTCCACGGACCGTCCCGGAGTCCTTAAATATTATCCCGGGTGTATTTGTTCAGAAAACGAATCATGGAGGGGGTTCTCCTTTTGTCAGAGGCTTAACCGGTAACCAAACATTAACCCTTATTGATGGGATTAGATTAAATAATTCTACATTCAGATATGGTCCAAATCAATATTTGAATACGATAGATCCTTTTTCGGTCAATAAAATTGAAGTTCTGAGAGGAAGCGGTTCTGTTCAGTATGGTTCTGATGCGATGGGAGGGGTAATACAGATTTTTACAAAGGATCCAGGATATACTGTTGAAAACTCCTTCAGGGGGAGCATTTCAGGAAGATATGGCAGCGGTAAAATGGAGCAATCCGGCAGTACAGAATTGTCTTATTCCACAGAGAGGATGGTTCTTTCAGGGGTTTTTGGAATAAAGAATTTTGGGGATCTGATTGGCGGAGATACTACCGGCAGGCAGTCGCCGTCCGGGTATTCCCAATCGGATGCCAGTTTGAAATTTAAGTTCAAAGTTTCTGATAATTCCGAACTTATTCTTGCCAATCAGTTTGTGCAGCAAAAGGATGTTGATGTATATCATAAGGTGAAACTTGAGAATTTCAATGTTAATAAAATGGGCCTGCAGGGCAGGAATCTCAGTTACCTAAAGTATAGCATTGACCAAAGATCATCAATTCTCAGGAAGATCGATTTTACTGGTTCATTAAATGCCACTGTTGAAGAACGAAACAGTCAGAAGAACTCCAGCCAGTCGATTGGTTTGGAAAGAGATAAGATCAAAACCTCTAATCTGGGAATTGAAGTGTTTTCTGACCTGAGCAGGAAGTGGACAGTTAACAGCGGTCTTGAATATTACAGAGACAGGGTTAGCAGTATCAGGAACACAATAAATGCGCAGAGCGGATTAATTACCATACAGAGAGGATTATATCCAGATAATTCATTGTACTCAAATACTTCAGTTTATTCTATTCATCATCTGGCTCTTGGAAATTTTAATCTTGAAGGCGGATTAAGATACAACTGGATCCAGGCAAGGATTAAGGATAAGGATCTCGGTGAGATGGAAATCAACCCTGGAGCATTTGTATGGAATTCGGGAGTTAATTATTCTATTGGGAAGCATCACATGTATACTTCATTTAATACGGGATACCGTGCACCCAATATCGACGATATGGGGACTCTTGGTATTGTGGATTTCAGATATGAGCTTCCGGCTTATGGTCTTAGGCCTGAAAAAAGTTATAATTCAGAGATCGGTTATAAATATTTTTCAGAACGTTTTAGTTTTGGTACTGCACTGTATCGTAATAAGCTGAGTGATTTGATCAACAGAATTCAAACAGGCCAGGTAATTGATGGATATAAGGTATATAAAAAGGAAAATACGGAAGAGGCAGTTATAAGAGGGGTGGAGGGTTTCGCTGAATTTCAGGCTTCAGGAAGCCTGTTCTTCGACCTCTTTGCTTCATTTAATCATGGCCGGAACATCTCTAAAGCAGAGCCTCTCAGGAGAGTACCCCCCTTTAATGGCAATATTTCAATGAAATATAAAATGAATAAGTTTTATATGAAGAGTGAGCTGGCCTGGGCAGACAAACAAGGGCGACTGGCTCAGGGAGATAAGGATGATAACAGAATCCCTGCCGGCGGTACACCGGGATGGAAAGTGCTAAATGTTTATTCAGGATATTCTTTGAAAGATGTTCAGGTTCGAATAAGTGCTCAGAATCTTTTCAATGCCGATTATCGTACACATGGCAGCGGAATAAATTCGGTCGGAAGAAGTCTATGGATGAGTCTTTCATTTGATTTCTGAACTTGAAATAATTCCCCAGAGCAACAACAAATTGATCTGAGACAACAAGGTCAATTGCTTGATCACCCATTTTCTATAAAAATTAATAGCCCCAAATGCTAATCATTCGGGGCTATTAATTTTATCTTTCAGCTTTCAACTTCACTACCTTGATTTACTCTGTGCTTTAGACTTAGGCTGGCTAAACTGAGGTTTACCCTTGGTCATTATTTCAGGAGCACCAACAAGTGTCATGGCTGAGCGGAAACCCATCTCAGCGCTTGTTTCATCCTGCTGCATAAATCTTCTGGTAGCCGGATTTAACCAATAAGCCCTGTCATTCCATGAGCCTCCTTTATAAACCCTTGAACGGTCATTAACGAGTGTTGTAACACCATAAAGGCTGGTAACAACCGTATCAAGATGGCCGCGGAAATCAGGATTGTATGGTTTTCCTGCAATTGAAGAAGAATCAACAGCTGCAACATTACTTTGCATTTCAGCCCATTTTTGTTTCTTGCCTGTTTTAGCAGCATCTTTTATAGGCCGTCCGTATTTATCTTTAGCATAGATACCCTTATCCCGGTCTGATAAGCGTTTATTCACAAATTCATTACCCCTGAATGGATTGAAGTCATTGAAATCTTCAAAACTTAATTTCCTGTAAACATCGGCTGTCCATTCATTCACGTTTCCTGCCATATTATATAAACCAAAATCATTTGGTATATAACTTCTTACCGGAGCAGTAATGTCTGCTTTATCATTCAGGTATCCGCCTGTACCCATATTATCACCATCACCACGTTTAAAGTTGGCTAATATCATGCCCTGAGTACGTTTTTTGGGTGATCTTACCCCTAAGCCATTCCATGGATATATTCTTCCGTCGGCAATGTTCTCGTATTCTGTATTTCCGGCTAAGGCCAGAGCAGCATATTCCCATTCAGCTTCAGTTGGTAAACGGTAAGGCTGTTTCAGGACTCCATCTTCCAGACGAACAGGTCTGACCACACCTTTTGAGTTCGCGGTGGCACCGCTTGCAGTAGCACTCGGGTTCAGATCTTTTTTCATTTTTTTTCCGTCAATTCCTTCCCCGCGGTACTGCCCGTTCAGGTAAATATCGGTATTGAATGGATCGGAAGAAGTTGAAACAGAGGTAGCCCCTCCGGATTTACCTGCTCCTCCTGTCAGTGTCTTATAATCGAGTAAATAACCTCTGCTTCTTAAGATCTCCTCATTAACCCGGTCGGTACGCCATTCACAATAGGCATTTGCCTGTTCCCAGGTTACCCCAACTACCGGATAGTCCTGGAAGGCAGGATGGCGAAGGTAATTATTTACATAAGGTTCATTATAGGAAAGCGGTTGTCTCCAGACCAGTGTGTCAGGCAGTGCATTATAATAGTATTCAGCATCATTGGCATAGTTTCGTCTGATCCAGTATAAATACTCCAGCCAGTCAACGTTTGAAACCTCTGTTTCATCCATGTAAAAAGATGCAACGGTAACTCTGCGTCTTACATTATCAAATTCATATCCCAAATCCTGGTTAAGGCTTCCGCCCATTACAAAAGTACCGCCTTCAATTGCAATCAAACCCGGACCCGGACCTGCCTTTACTTTACTGTTAACTTCGAAACCACCATTATACTTATTGTTATAAGCCATGCCGGTTTTCGAAGAAGCTCCCCCTGTTTTTTTATTACAGGATGATAAGGTACCAAGGAGTGAAAGGGCTGTGATAAAATATATAGAAATTTGTTTCATTACTGTTCGTTGTAATTGGAGCATTAATTTTTTAAAAATACGAAATTGGACTTATATCCCCAATGGATTTTTTTACATCAATTCCAGCCTGATTAAGGCTGTTTAGTCAAACGAAAAAAGCTTGCATAAGGTTACAAATCAATATACGTTAAATCGTTTTTCAAACGTTATATTATGTATATTATTTTAAGCAGAGGTTAAGATATAGATTAACTGCATTTGAGATGTTTGTGTTAACTAACTGATTATCAGTTATTTAAAATTAAATGAGTTAAAAAAATCAGGACTGAAATTTTTTATTGAACTTTAGAATATACTGATTATAAATTCGTTTTATTTATCCTTTCCATTGATTATTTATTCTTTTAAATACCTATATTTAAATCTCAGGAAAGCATAGATTTGGGTTGATTTTTTTAAAATTAATGGTTAACAAACTCTCGTTTTGTAATTATTTAGTTGTTTTAATTGTTGGAGTACCTACTCTGGCAATGTCCCAGGCTACACAGAGTGATGGTAAACGTACCAATACCATTCAAACAGCAGCCCCATTTTTACTGATCACACCCGATGCAAGATCGGGTGCAATGGGTGATGCAGGAGTGGCGATATCGCCTGATGCAAATTCACTGCACTGGAATCCGGCAAAGCTTGCTTTTCTTGATAAACCTACCGGGCTTTCAGCATCATATACCCCTTGGCTTCGTAATCTGGTTCCTGATGTTGATCTGGGTTATCTGACTATATATCATCGCTTAGATAGCAGAAATACCATTGGCGGTGCGCTAAGGTATTTTTCATATGGTTCTATACAGTTAACAGATAATAGTCAGAATGATATCGGGGTATATAGCCCGAATGAGTTTTCTGTTGAAGGTACATTTTCAAGAAAGTTTGGAGAGAGTTTTTCTCTCGGAACGGCAATCAGATATATCAGGTCCAGTTTAAGTAACGGGCAATTTAATGGGCAGGACATACAGCCGGCAACGGCTCTTGCGGCTGATGCCTCTGCTTATTTTAAAACGGGTACGGTCATGTTTGGCAAGGATACTGAACTGTCATTGGGCATGAATCTTTCAAATATTGGATCAAAAATGAGCTATTCAGATGGAGGTTCAAAATCCTTCCTTCCTGCAAATATGAAACTGGGAGGAGCTACAACCTTTATTCTGGATGAATTGAATCAGTTTACTGTTGCTCTTGATATGAACAAACTGCTGGTCCCAACGAGTCCTATCAGAGATGTAAATGGAAATATTATTGATGGAAAGGATCCCGATCGTTCGGTGCCTGGAGGAATTTTCGGTTCTTTCAGTGATGCACCCGGTGGCTTTTCTGAAGAATTTAATGAGATCAGTTATTCATTAGGGACAGAATACTGGTATAATAAACAATTTGCCATTCGCTCGGGATATTTTTATGAAGCTCCGACCAAAGGCGACAGAAGATATTTTACGGTTGGAGCAGGCCTGAAATACAATGTATTCAATCTTGATTTTGCCTATCTGCTGGCAAATCAGCAAATCAGTCCTTTAGCCCAGACCCTGCGTTTTTCGCTGGTATTTAATTTCGAAAAATAGTTTAATGAAGATCAGAGTAGGATTCGGGTTTGATGTACACCAGTTAGTTGAAAAGCACCCTTTTATTTTAGGTGGAGTAGAGTTAGAACATCATTCAGGGGCTTTCGGGCATTCTGATGCAGATGTGCTGGTTCATGCCATTTGCGATGCGCTGCTGGGTGCTGCAAATCTTAGGGATATTGGTTTTCATTTTTCCAATACCGATGAACGCTGGAAAGGGATAAGCAGTTTGATTCTGTTGAAGGAATGTGTCAGGCTGCTCAATGAGAAAGGCTGGAATGTGGGCAATATTGATGCGATGTTATGTCTTGAGGCCCCTAAGATCAATCCCTATATACCTGAAATGAAAGTGAACATCTCTCAGGCTGCGGGATTAAGTGAAGAGGATATTTCCATAAAAGCTACAACCAATGAAATGATGGGTTTTATCGGAAGGCAGGAGGGCTTGGTAGCTTATGCTGTTTGTTTGATTGAAAAAACAGTCTGAGAACTTATTTGACCCCCGATTCCGGAGCCTTGACCCCGCTGAAATCAGCGGTACATTTACCACAGTTACTTGCGCAGCCCTTTTTGCTGGTCATACTTTTATAGACCATCCTGCCCATATAAATAAGTGCCAGAAGGAATACCAGTATAACCATAATCAGTTGGACATCCATAGCGTAAAATTACGAAATATCTGACAATACCCGGTCAGGATAAGGTAAATTATACAGGACAACAAATTTTTTTAAACCTTAATTTATCTGGAGCCTGGAGGTAAAATCTGCCTTGATGTAGCTTTTAATCACTACATAAAATTCCTTCTTTCATAATTCCGACTAATTATGAAGCTCTTATCTGTCTGAATTGGTACATTTTATTAAATATCTGCTTATTAAATCGTACCTTTGCAAAAAATTTAAGAGTAATTTTTTAATGCAAAAAATAAGAAATATAGCGATCATCGCTCACGTTGACCACGGTAAAACTACATTGGTTGATAAAATTTTACACCAAACTAATTTGTTCCGTGATAACCAGGACACCGGC
>JBAZCD010000039.1:0-11740 GCA_041671205.1 Pedobacter sp. | reverse complement strand
AAGAAACTGGCTGAAATGATCACTGAGATCACCAAGGGACAACTCCTGGTATGGCGTTTAGGCGTGCTCAGAAATGAGAATCGTGCTACTCCTGCCCAAATCTCAATGGCCAAAAGAAACAGTGTGGAAACGGCAATTAACATTGCACGTGAAGCAAGACAAATCCTTGGAGGCATGGGAATTACCGGGGAATATCCGGTAATGCGTCATATGATGAATCTGGAATCAGTGCTTACCTACGAAGGCACACATGACATTCATTTATTGATCACCGGCATGGATATTACAGGCTTGAATGCGTTTCAATAATTGGTGTTTTAACGATAGATCCAATCTTCAATATTTTTGACTTTCTGCCAGGTTTTTCCATCATTTTGGAAACAGCAATAGTTAAGGGGCAGATGAAGGTAAAATACCTGCCAGGCTCAAAAGCATGAACAGAACACTTAATTTAAAGCCCAAAAAACAGGGAATGAAAAAATTTCGCATACAGGAAATCAGTACATTAATGAATGTTAATACTTTAATTTAACTACAAGGTATTATAAAAATGTGATCAGGAATATACCGATT
Source organism: Pedobacter sp. (assembly GCA_041671205.1). GTDB lineage: Bacteria > Bacteroidota > Bacteroidia > Sphingobacteriales > Sphingobacteriaceae > Daejeonella. The sequence continues at coordinate 11,167 of JBAZCD010000039.1, read as the reverse complement.
TCACCCGTTCACGCAGGTTATATCCAGAAGCCATCACTTCTCCATAGGCTCCGGCAGTTCTGATTGCAATCAGGTCACCACGCTTTGATTCAGGCAATTCAACTTCTTTACCGAAGCAATCGGTACTTTCACAAATTGGACCCACAACATCATATGATACAACAGGATTTGAAGAAACTGCGCTGATATTTTCAATTTTATGATAAGCCTGATACAATGCAGGTCGCATCAGCTCGGTCATTCCGGCATCCAATACCAAAAAATTCTTCTTTAAGCCGTTTTTTACATAAAGTATCCTGCTGATAAGGCTTCCGCATTGCGCCACCAGCGCTCTTCCAAGTTCGAAGTGAACCTCCTGTCCTGGCCTGCGTTCCAGAAACTTATCGTAAATAGCAAAATAGCTCTCAAAATCATTGACCGGTTTTTCGTCAGGATGGTGGTAATCTACTCCAAGTCCGCCGCCAACATTCAGCACCTGAAGATCAAACCCATGTTCTGAAAACCAGGTATTGAGTTCATTTACTTTTATACAAAGGCTTTTAAAAACATCGAGATTAGTTATTTGTGAGCCTACATGGAAATGTATTCCTACCAGTTTAAGATTGACACATCTTTTAATTTCTTCAACGCAGGCAGGCAATTCCCATTGATTGACCCCAAACTTATTCTCTTCAAGCCCGGTGGTAATATACTGATGGGTATGCGCATCCACATTGGGATTAATACGGATTGCAACTCTGGCCTGCTTGTTCTGTTTGGCAGCAAGTTCATTAATTACACCCAGTTCCTGAACTGATTCGACATTGAAACAGTAAATATTATGGTTCAGGGCATCGTTGATCTCTTTATCGGATTTTCCAACACCTGCAAAAACAACTTTAGCCGGATCAAAACCAAGTTCAATAGCCCTGTTTACTTCATTACCACTCACGCAATCGGCACCAAATCCTTCTTTTTCAATAGCTTTTAAGACCTGTTCGTTAAAATTAGCCTTCAAAGCGTAATGCACATGAAAATCAAACTTTTGGGCCGCGACTTTGCAAGATTTTAATGTTTGATCTAATAAGTCCAGATCATAAAAGTAAAATGGCGTTTCTAAATTCTGAAAACGTGCGACTGTATCCCTGTTAAACATATCTGTTATTATATCCGCCGGGGCGGATGTATATTCTATTCAAATAAACGGTTGTGTAATGATCTGAGTGCTTCAACTTTATCTCCATCATTAATTAGCAGAGAAATATTGTAATGACTTCCGCCGTAAGAGATCATGCGGATTGGAATATGTTTTAATGCTTCCAGTACGCGGGCGGCAAAACCATGCTTGTCGGCACCGAAATCTCCAACCACACAAACAATTGTTTGATTATAATCAACCTCAACCGTTCCGAAATTATTCAGCTCGGCAATTATTTCTGCCAGATTACTAATATCATCTATAGTAACTGATACGGCCACTTCCGAGGTAGTTATCATATCAATTGGCGTTTTATAGCGTTCAAAGATCTCAAATACTCTCCTCAGAAACCCATAAGCCAGAAGCATTCTGCTGGATTGAATTTTGATCGCGGTAATTCCGTCTTTTGCAGCAATAGATTTGATCTTACCGCGCTCGCTCTCATTGGAGATCAGAGTACCTGCAGCCTGAGGCTCCATGGTATTCAGTAAACGAACAGGCACCTTATATTTCTGCGCCGGAAAAACACTCTGAGGATGCAGAATCTTAGCTCCGAAATAAGCAAGTTCAGCAGCTTCATCAAACGATAACTGAGCGATAGGCTTCGTACCTTTTACTATCCGGGGATCGTTATTGTGCATTCCATCAATATCGGTCCATATCTGCACCTCCCTGGCGCGGATAGCCGCACCGATCAATGAAGCAGTATAATCACTTCCTCCACGGCGTAAATTATCGATCTCTCCAAAAGAGTTCCGGCAGATATACCCCTGAGTGATGAACAAATTATACTCAGGATCCAGCAAAGGCTGAATGTGCTCACTGATAAAATCTATTACCGGTTCATTGTCTTCATCAATTTTCATAAACACCAGTGCCGGCAAAAGTTTCGATTTCACACCGATCTCCGTCAGATAAATATGATACAATGTGGTCGAAATCAGTTCCCCCTGTGCAAGAATTATCTTCTCCTCAATGGCAGTAAAATGCGCATTGGCAAAAGAAGAAATCAGATTAAAATGATAATCGATCAGATTCTTTCCATTTTCCAGGCCCTCTTCAGTTGAAAAGAGTTCTTTAATGAATACTTCATATTTCTCCTTCAGTATAGCTGTAAGTTCAGCAGCTTTGGATTTATTTCCAGCAAGATAGGCCTGGGATATTTCCAAAAGGTTGTTGGTGGTTCCCGAAACAGCAGAAAGAACAACGATCTGCCTCTCATCAGGATTAATAATATCTAATAATTTTTTAATTCGATCGGGACTGCCAACCGATGTTCCTCCGAACTTTAGTACCTTCATGTAAGCTTGAATTTTAGATTGCAGCAAATGATTTTTATACTTGTGCAATGAGACGCTAAAAATAGAAAAAAGCATCCTATTTTCCATATTGAACAGAATTTAATTTGGCAACTCAACTTTTTCCTGTACAAAGACGGGCTGAGTCCCTGATTTTAAATAAAAAATACCCATGCAAGAGTTAGAAACTTCCGTATTGAATAAGATTAACCAATGGCTTCAGGGAAATTATGATGAAGCAACAAAGAACGAGATTAAAGGTTTACTTGAATCAAAATTCTTCACTGAGCTTACCGATTCATTTTACAAAGATCTTGAATTTGGTACAGGCGGGCTTCGCGGCACGATGGGACCCGGCACTAACCGCATCAACAAATATACTATAGGTACTGCGACCCAGGGTTTAAGCAATTACTTGCTTAAAAAATATCCCGGCGAAAAGATCAGTGTGGTTGTTGCTCATGACAGCAGGAATAATTCCGGTTATTTCGCAAAAATCACTGCGGAAGTATTCTCAGCAAACGGAATCCATGTTTACTTTTTCAAAGAACTGAGGCCAACTCCCGAACTTTCCTTTGCGATCAGACATTTGGGTTGCCGCAGCGGGGTGATGATCACAGCATCTCATAACCCTAAGGAATATAACGGATACAAAGCTTATGGGGCAGATGGCGGACAATTCATATCTCCTGATGACCAGCTGGTGATGAATGAAGTAGCTTCCATAGCGGATATTGATGCTGTAAAATTCAATCGCATGGATCAAAAAATTGAACTTATCGCAGAAGAAATAGACGAGCTGTATTTAAAAAAGATCACTGAGCTTTCTGTATCACCGGAGGCCATTCAAAGACAAAAAGATCTTAAGATCGTTTATTCTCCTATTCACGGTACCGGAATAACGCTGGTGCCGGATGCACTGAAACGGTTCGGATTCAGCAATGTCAGTATTGTGGAAGAACAGGCCGTTCCGGATGGCAATTTCCCAACTGTTATCTATCCCAATCCTGAAGAGAAAGAAGCTTTGTCGCTTGCATTGGCAAAGGCAAAACAAATTGATGCTGACCTTGTGCTTGCCACCGACCCCGATGCCGATCGTGTGGGTATTGCAGTAAAAAACAATGAAGGTGAATTTATTTTACTGAATGGTAATCAGACCGGAAGTCTGCTGATTAATTATTTACTCAGTGCATGGGAAGAAAAAGGGAAGCTTACCGGAAACGAATATGTTGTATCAACGATTGTGACAACTAAACTGGTTGAAGATATCGCCTTATCAAAAAATGTCAGCTTCTATGAAACACTTACCGGATTCAAATGGATAGGAGCAATAATTACAGAACTTCAGGGAAAGAAAACATTCATTGCAGGTGGAGAAGAAAGCTATGGTTATTTGGTTGGAGAACTGGTCAGGGATAAGGATGCCGTTATTTCCTGCGCCTTTATTGCCGAAATGACTGCTTTTTACAAGGATAAGGGCAGCAGCCTCTACCAGGCTATGCTGAATATGTATCAAACCTATGGCCTCTACAAAGAGAAACTGGTTTCGATCACAAAAAAAGGCAAAACTGGTGCAGAAGAGATCAAATCTATGATGGAACGATTCAGAATTAATACCCCTGAAAATCTGGGAGGGTCGAAAGTTGTTACCCTGAAGGATTATGAACTGGGTAAAGAAACAGATCTGGTTACAGGTAAGAGGAAAAAGCTGGATTACCCAAAATCAGATGTACTGCAATTCATTACAGCAGATGGATGCATTGTATCGGCAAGGCCATCCGGTACAGAGCCAAAGATCAAATTTTACTGCAGCGTAAAAACTGAACTTCCCAATACGAATGAATTCCAGACCAGGGATAAACAGCTGGATGAAAAGATAGACCGTATCATGCATGATCTGGCTGTTTAATTTTTGATTTAAACTGGATCCTGTCCTACCTGTTTTCAGGTATAACCGAGGATAAAATTTCGCCAAAACAGGCTTTCTCATAGATAAACAAAGTATATTTGCACCATGAAAAAGATCCTGTTTTTTGTGCTTGCAGTCATTATATTTCAGTCCTGTACAAGCAAATCAGATAATAAACTTCCCATTTTAGGCAACCGTGAACCGGTGGAAAGAACTGTTGACGGTAAGGTAGTAACCGACACCATTTATCAAACTATTCCTCCTTTCAGCTATTTGAATCAGGACAGTGTGGTGATTACAGATAAGGATTTTGACGAGAAGATATATGTTGCAGACTTCTTTTTCACATCGTGCAATACAATATGCCCGATCATGCACCGGAACATGCTTGATGTTTACAAAAAATTCAAAGACAATCCTAAAGTCAAATTTCTTTCGCATTCAATCGACATTAAATACGATCTGCCATCACGCTTAAAAGCTTATGCCACTAAGCTTGGTATTGAAGGCAATCAATGGGAGTTTGTGCATGGAAGCCGTGATTCAATCTTTAATATCGCTGCAAAAAGTTATCTGGTATCAGCATTTGAGGATAGCGCTGATCCGCAGGGATTGGTTCATCAGGGATGGTTTATTCTGGTAGATACTAAAAAGCAACTGCGCGGTGCATACGATGGCACGAAGACCGATCAGGTAAAACAATTGATGGAAGACATGGATAAACTGCTCAGCGAAGAGACCGCTAATGAGAAATAAGCTTATCTGTTTATTTTTATTTCTATTCAGCATGGCCATAATCATTCAGTCATGTCAGAATGAAGGAGGCATCACCTACAAACGTTATTATGTAAACGGGAAAGGCTTATATGAAAAGAATTGCCAGAACTGCCATGGTGCCGACGGCAAAGGATTAGGTACCTTATATCCCCCGCTTACAGACAGCACTTTTCTGATCCGAAATAAAAGCAAACTTGCCTGCATCATCAGAAAAGGCCAGAATGAAACCATTCAGATCAATAATATTTCTTACCAGGGCAGTATGCCTGGAAATGAAACACTCGCGGATATTGATATTGCACAGCTGATCGTGTACATCACTAATTCCTTTGGAAATAAGCAGGGATTTTACGACTCGAGTCAGGTTACCAAAGACCTTCTTTCCTGTAAATAAAGGCCTTTTGAATCTTTAGATTCCGCCTTTAGCTTGTGGTTAACAGAACGATTTGTATTTTTGCACTTCATTCAAAAAACATGGCTAAGCGGATAAAAATTAAAGATTTACTAAACACAACTGATTTCGGGCAACAGGTAACTGTTAAAGGCTGGGTTAAAACATTTAGAAATAACCAGTTCATTGCCATCAATGATGGTTCAAGCATCAATAATATTCAGGCTGTTGCAGATCTTAATTCATTCGATGAAAGTCTGTTAAAAAGGCTGACTACAGGTGCGGCCGTATCCCTGACCGGTGAAGTTGTAGAATCTCTGGGAAAGGGACAGCGCATTGAGATCAAAGTAAAAACACTTGAAATACTGGGTGACAGTGATGCAGAGAAATTTCCTTTACAACCCAAAAAACATAGCCTTGAATTTTTACGTGAAATAGCCCATCTTCGATTCCGTACCAATACCTTTAATGCGGTCTTCAAAGTCCGGCATGCCCTGGCTTATGCAGTGCATAAGTTTTTTAATGACAAGGGCTTTGTTTACATGCATACCCCCATCATCACCGCATCAGATGCAGAAGGAGCAGGAGAAATGTTCAGGGTAACAACATTTGATCCCGATCATATTCCACGTAATGAAGACGGAACAGTAAATTATAAAGAAGATTTCTTCGGAAAAGCCACAAACCTCACCGTTTCCGGACAACTGGAAGGCGAACTGGCGGCGATGGCTTTCGGTGATATCTATACTTTTGGCCCGACATTCAGGGCAGAAAATTCAAACACAACGCGCCATCTGGCAGAGTTCTGGATGATCGAGCCTGAAATGGCATTCTATGACCTGAACGATAATATGGATCTGGCAGAAGAACTGCTTAAATATCTGATTTCCTATGCATTAGACAACTGTTCCGATGAGCTGGATTTCCTGAACAACAGGCTTCTGGAAGAAGAAAAACAAAAGCCTCAGGCAGAGCGTTCAGAACTCGACCTGCTGGCCAAGCTGAAATTCTGCCTGGAAAATGATTTTGAACGGATTACCTATACTGAAGCCATCGATATCCTCAAAAACTCAAAGCCAAATCAGAAGAAACAATTCAAATACCTGATCGATGCATGGGGTACAGATTTGCAGTCAGAACACGAACGTTTCCTGGTTGAAAAGCACTTCAAAAAGCCGGTCATTCTGACGGATTATCCGGCGGAGATCAAATCATTTTACATGAGGCTTAATGAAGCGGATGCTGATGGCAGGACTACTGTCAGAGCAATGGATATCCTGTTCCCCGGTATAGGTGAGATCGTTGGTGGTTCACAACGTGAAGAGCGGCTTGAAAAACTGGAAAAGAGAATGGAGGAAATGCATATTCCCGCAAAAGAAATGTCATGGTATCTGGATACCCGCCGGTTTGGTTCTGCTCCTCATGCCGGGTTCGGATTAGGTTTCGAACGCCTTGTGTTGTTTGTTACAGGGATGACCAATATCAGGGATGTTATTCCTTTCCCAAGAACGCCGAAAAATGCTGAGTTTTAAGGCCTTTTCAGCGTTCAAAGGCCTCATTTGACCGATAATCCCCGATATACTGCCGCTTAAATGTTGAAAATCAGTATTTTTAGGTATGTTAATTAAGATCTACCCTGAAAATCCGAATGAAAAAGTGATACAGCAGGTGGTTGATGTCCTCAGAAAAGGAGGAATAATCATCTATCCTACAGATACTGTTTATGGATTAGGATGTGATATTACAAACCCCAGAGCTATTGAACGCATCTGCCGGATCAGAGGAATAAAGCCCGAGAAAGCAAATTTCTCCTTTGTCTGTTACGACCTGAGTCATATCTCTGACTATACCAAACCCATCGATAACGAAACCTACCGGGTCCTTAAAAAAGCACTCCCGGGGCCATTTACCTTCATTTTCAATGCGAATAAAAATGTCCCCAAACTATTAAGTTCGAACAAAAAAACGGTAGGAATTCGCATTCCTGACAATAATATCGCCAGGTTGATCGTAAAAATGCTCGGAAATCCGATCATATCCACCTCCATACATGATGATGATGAGATCATTGAATATTCAACAGACCCGGAGCTTATCCATGAAAAATATATGGAGATCGTTGATCTTGTTATTGATGGTGGATACGGCGATAATGAACCCTCTACCATTGTGGATTGCAGTGAAGGTGAATTTGAACTCCTGAGGCAGGGTAAAGGCATGCTTGATCAATATTTATGACCATCAGCTAATGATTCTCACCGCCACCTATTCCAGAATGGAAGAGTATTGCAATTCTGATTTCATCTTTTGATATAATTCTGTATTTTGTGACTTATGGCTAAGGCGATCAACTTAAAACCTTTCCGCGATTTCTTCAGGTCTGAACAGATTGGCGGTATTATTCTTATTTTTTGTGTATTGGTCTCTCTGGGTATTGCTAATACTTCGCTTAGCGCAGGTTTTGAAAACATTCTTTCAACAGAGCTGGGCTTTAGCAGTGAAAGCCTTCATTTAGAATATCCGATTTCACTTTGGATCAATGATGGCCTGATGGCTATTTTTTTCTTACTTGTCGGTCTCGAAATCAAACGTGAAATTATTGAGGGCGAACTTTCATCACCCCGAAAAGCCGCAATGCCCATATTTTCGGCACTTGGGGGGATGCTTGTGCCGGCAGGTATTTATATCTTGTTCAATTCAGATATTCCAACAGCTAATGGCTGGGGGATCCCGATGGCCACTGATATAGCCTTTGCCCTTGGTGTCATATCGCTATTAGGGAAAAGAGTTCCTGCATCTCTTAAAATTTTCCTTGCTGCTCTGGCAATTGCCGACGATCTGGGAGCAATTATTGTTATTGCAGTGTTTTATACGAGCGAGCTAAACTGGAACTATTTCATTTATTCGGCCCTAATTATGGCAGTCCTGATCATGTTTAATCGTTTCGGGGTCAAAAAACTCTATTTCTATATTATTCCGGGAATATTTCTATGGTATTGTGTTCATTATTCGGGGGTTCATGCCACTATTGCCGGAGTTTTGCTGGCCCTTACCATACCTACAAATCCGGTAAAAGCCACCTCTCCCCTTGAAAAACTCGAGCATATCATTTTAAGGCCGGTTAATTTCCTGATCATGCCGGTCTTTGCGCTGGCAAACACCAATATCAGATTTGAAAACACTATGATCGATGGCTTGAGCAGTCCGCTGGGCCTGGGAATCATCTGCGGGCTGGTGCTGGGCAAGCCAATAGGAATTACTCTTTTTGCCTGGCTTTCGGTTCAATTTGGTTTTGCATCCCTCCCATCAAAAGCGGACTGGATGCATATCATAGGTTTAGGATTACTTGCCGGAATAGGCTTCACCATGTCAATATTCGTTTCCATGCTGTCCTTTGATGATCCCGCATTTAAAATCGAAGCCAAATTTGCAATTCTTACCGCTTCATTAACAGCCGGAATAACCGGATATCTTTTTTTGAATATGCTTAGCAAAAGAAAATCGCATTCGGCCTGGTAAGTTTATGGACGGATCGATCTGATAAACTCCGGAATTTTATCCATAGCATTCTCTGTATCCAGAAATTTAACAAAAGCACTCCCGACTATTGCCCCACGGGTATATTCAGCTGCTTTATTAAAACTTTTGGTATCCGATATTCCGAAACCGATCATCGTTGGATTTTGCAGATGCATGTCACGGATTCGAGAAAAATAGGCATCCGCCTCATTTGAAACAGTCAGGTTCTTACCTGTTGTAGAAGAGGAGGACAAAAGGTAAATAAATCCATTACTCAGATCATCTATTTTCCGGATCCTCTCTTCTGAGGTTTGCGGTGTGACCAGAAAAATATTGCTAAGTTTATTGCTGATAAAACTTTCCTTGTACAGATTTTCATACTCATCCATCGGCAGGTCAGGAACGATCACGCCATCCACGCCAACTTCAGCACAGGAATTGCAAAAATTCTTTACACCATACTGCAAGACGGGGTTCACATATCCCATCAACAAAACAGGGATTGAAACACGCTTACGCAGATCTTTAAGCTGCTGAAAAAGCACTTTCAGATTCATTCCATTCTGAAGCGCCTTCTGAGAGCTGTTTTGAATGACAGGGCCATCGGCCAGCGGATCTGAATAAGGAAAACCTATTTCAATAAAATCAGCGCCTGCCTTTTCAACTGCCTCTGCAATATCCAAAGTACTGTTCAATTGAGGATAACCTGCTGTAAAATAAATAGATAAAAGCGGTTCCTTCTTATTTTGAAATAAATCGTTAAGTCTGTTCATGATTCTTCTGGATTGATCTGCAGGATCGGGTACCCGCAATATCAATGTGTATTTTTATAAATTAAAATAGTTCATATACGTATCGAGATCCTTATCTCCGCGACCGGAAAGACAGACCACAACCGACTCCTTGCCGCTGAATATCATCTTTTCAAGATGTGCAAGAGCATGAGCGCTTTCAATGGCCGGAATTATGCCTTCAAGTTCGGCCAGTAATCTGCCCGCCTTCATAGCCTCATCATCGGTAACACTAACGTATTCTGCCCGGTTTTCTTTAAACAAATGGGCATGCTGCGGACCAATGCCCGGATAATCAAGTCCTGCAGAAATGGAATAAGGCTCAATAACCTGCCCGTCATCAGTCTGCATTAATATCGAACGGCTACCATGCAATACGCCTTCCTTTCCTAAAGCAGTAGTTGCGGCAGATTCACCACTATGCACCCCCAGTCCGGCAGCCTCTACGGCGATAAGCCTGACATCCTGATCATCCAGGAAATGATAGAACATTCCCATCGCATTACTGCCTCCTCCAACACATGCCATCACAATATCCGGATTCTCAGACCCCGTCCGCTCCAGAAGCTGGGCTTTGGTTTCCTCAGAAATTATAGACTGAAAACGGGCAACCATATCCGGATACGGATGCGGTCCTACCACAGATCCGATAATATAATGCGTATCCACAGGATTATTGATCCAGTCGCGCATCGCTTCGTTCGTAGCATCTTTTAAGGTTCTGCTTCCGGAGGTTGCAGGAATAACTTTAGCTCCCATCATTTTCATTCTGGCCACGTTGGGGGCCTGCCGGGCAATGTCCACTTCTCCCATATAAACAACACATTCCAGGCCTTTCAGGGCACAGACCGTAGCGGTTGCAACCCCATGCTGGCCGGCACCTGTTTCAGCAATGATCCTCTTTTTGCCAAGACGTTCGGCAAGCAAGATCTGTCCGATCGTATTGTTGATCTTGTGCGCACCGGTATGATTCAGATCTTCCCGTTTGAGATAGATCGTTGTTCCATACTTTGCAGATAAACGTTCCGCATGGAATAATGGGGAAGGCCTGCCAACATAATCCCGCAGAAGCATCTCGAATTCATCCTGGAAGCCCGGTTCATAAATGATTTCAAGATATTGTTTGCGCAATTGTTCTACGTTCGGGTAAAGCATTTCGGGTATATACGCGCCGCCAAAATCGCCGAAGTAACCTTCCTTGTTCACCCCCCACTTTACCGAACTCTTAATAAATTCTCTGTTCATATGTTCTTATTGCTCCTTTTCAGGACTCTTTGAATAATTGAAAAACGGATTTAAGGCTTT
>JBAZCD010000038.1:0-11983 GCA_041671205.1 Pedobacter sp. | reverse complement strand
CATCACCTATTCCACGTAATATTCCTAAACCGACAATCTGTGCTCCATCAAATAGCTGGAAAAATGCCGCAATTATAAGTAATTGTGCAGCAATACTTATAACAGCTTTATCTGAAGTATAGATCCATGGAAGATATTCATTAAGCCCTGCAAATAAGAGGGCCGCAACCGCCATAAAGATCAATACAATATGATAACTGGATATGGCCGAAAGCCTTAGGTTCAGGAAATCTTCTTTACCGAAATTGTTTCCTGTTTTAATTGTTGCTGCTGCAGAAATGCCACTGGCCATCATATAGGTTATCGCCGCCAGATTGATGGCCACCAAATGTGCTGCCTGTTCTATCGCACCAATGCTGCCAATTAATATCGCTGAAACACTGAAGGCGGTTACTTCAAAGGTATATTGAAGCGCTACCGGGGTGCCAATTTTCAGAATTTTTAATGATCTGATTTTATCAATGGATTGATGGCTAAATGATTTAAGATAATCTTTAAAATACCTTGACCTTAATACATAAATACACATAACAACAGCCATGATAGTCCTGTCAATAAGTGTACTCCAGCCCACACCATTAACACCCATAGGCTTAACTCCAAATAAACCTTTAACAAAGATGATCCCCATACATACATTAATGAGATTTCCCCATAAAGAGATCATCATGGCCTGCCTGGTGAACCCGAGCCCTTCGGCAAATTGTTTAAACGTCATGAAAATCATTAATGGTACGATTGAGAAGCCCAGCAAACTCAGATAGGGCTTTGCCTGTGCCACAACATCAGGGTCCTGATCCATTCTGTCAATAAACAGGAGGGAGCCGTAATAGATAAGTAAGTACAGTAGTATTCCAATGATTGCATTGATCAATAAGCTATTCGCAAGAAGCTTCCCGCACTCCTGATTGTTGTTCTTCCCGCTCTCCTGTGCAATCAGGGGGGTGAGTCCGTAGGAAATGCCCATTCCAATAACCAGAGCTATAATAAAAATACTGTTGACCAGCGAGACCGCAGCTAAAGGAATCGTACCTGCAAAATGCCCTACAATAACACTATCGGCAGTATGTACCAGCGTATGTCCAAGCTGTGAAATAACAACTGGAATTGCCAGTGTAAGATTACTTTGATAATGGGATTTATATTTGAAGTAAATGCGTTTCAAGAGGGATTTTTAAGGTATTTAAGTATCTGTAAAATAGTAATTTATACTATCTTATATTAAGAAGCAGTGTAGTACTCTTCTTTTTCTGTGGTATGAAGTCTGATCACTCCTGAAAGTACCAGGTTCACCAGAATACGGTGGGTTCTTCGCCTTGAAAGGTTGAGCATCTGACTGTATTCACGCGAAGTGATTCGTTCATGTTCATTCAGATACTCGAGGAGGGCTTTTTCTTTGGATGAATACTCAAACAAAACCCCATGCTCATTGTTTTCACGTTTCAGAACATCAATTACAATTTTGCTGGCCAGCACACTTTTATCTTTAACCCTTATGTAGACCCACCATTTTTTATCTTCACCCAGGGCATAATGCGGCTTCATCTCACTTTTTTTGATCTCAACAAGCAGTACAATTTTATCATCGATGTATATTTCTTCAAAAATAGGTTCAAGCGCCGGTTTGCAGAAAAAATGAGCCGCACGGGTGATCATGTATCTTTCTTCATCTTCTGATTTAACCCCGCTGATTGTTCCATCATCAGAAATCCCGACAAGTAGTCGTCCGCCCTTGTTATTTGCAAATGAGACCATTGTTTTGGCGATTTTTTCACAGCTGGTTATCTTTTTCTTGAAGTCCTGCGTTACACCTTCACCTTCCAGAATTAGTCTCCTGATATTCATGATCATTAATCTTTAGTAGGCAATCGTATGTTCTTCTCCTTTAAACAGGTTTCGGATATACACTTCATTGATTACCGTTGCACAAAGCTCACCCTGCGAATTTAGTATATTCATGGGATAGGCTTTTACAAATTTCCCAACAGTGCGCAAGGTAGTTTCAGCTTCCTGAATTTCTTCATCACTGAGAGATATGGTAAAATACAGATGGGTTCGCGCCGGCTTTAAGTATCGTATTTCAGCACTTTTTAACCATACCCTGCATTTAATTCCCTTTCTCTGAAGGATCTGGTCAAAAAGCAGGGCATAAAAAGGATCTGAAGCACTGAATATACTTCCTCCAAAAATAGCCTGGTTATAATTGATGTTCAAAAAACTTCTCGATATTTTAACGTGTACCCCTGTAAAGCCCTTGTCAAACTTCTTTACCCAGATTCTTTGAAAAAATAAGGGTGGATAAAAACGCATTGCCCATTTGAGCATGTTCTCTGAAACTAGCATCCTTGCTAATATCAGTAAAAGGACTTGATTTTTAAAATATTCATCAGAGCATTAACATGGTTAACAGTTTGAATCAGTCTACTTTTGGTTATTCAATTTTGTTTGTAGATTGTGATCTCAAATAATTGATATGGACCAGAATGCCTCTAATAAGAAAAACGTTAAATTAATAATCATTGTTGCTGCCTTAGGATACTTTGTAGACATCTACGACCTGATTCTGTTTTCAGTTATTCGTATAAAAAGTCTGAAGGGACTTGGAGTCCCCGACAGTGATCTGCTGGATGTAGGTACTATGCTGATCAACAGCCAGATGTTTGGGATGTTGCTTGGAGGTATCCTCTGGGGTGTTCTGGGCGATAAAAAGGGACGTCTGAGCGTGCTATTCGGATCTATATTATTATATTCTGCGGCAAATCTTGCTAATGGTTTTGTCACAACAGTCGAACAGTATGCAATTATTCGTTTCATTGCCGGAATCGGACTTGCCGGTGAATTGGGAGCCGGAATTACACTCGTTACCGAAACAATGAGCAAAGAGAATCGTGGTTATGGAACCATGATTGTGGCCGGGGTTGGACTAATGGGAGCGATTGCTGCAGCGATTATAGGAGAAAATTATACATGGGAAGCTTCTTATATGATCGGTGGTGTTATGGGACTGCTGCTGCTTGGAATGCGTGTGGGTTTGGCTGAGTCGGGAATGTTTAAGAATTTAAAAAATGACGAAGTGAGCAGGGGGAATATCTTCATGCTCTTTTCGGATGGGAAACGCTTTAAAAAATATTTAAACTGCATATTAATCGGAATTCCTCTTTGGTTCGTAGTTGGAGTGCTTGTTACCTTTTCGCCTGAATTTGGAAAAGAATTAAATGCAACAGAGCCACTATCTGCCGGAACAGGGATCATGTATTGTTATATCGGTATTGCAATAGGTGATATTGTCGCCGGCTTTATGAGTCAGATGTGGCATTCAAGAAAGAAAGTGATGCTGGTATTTTTGCTGCTTACCGGAGTCAGTATCGTAGTTTATCTGAATGCTGAGGGCATGAATTCTCAGCAATTTATATGGCTGGTGTTGTTTTTAGGTTTTTCTTCAGGATACTGGGCAACCTTTGTTACCATAGCCTCAGAGCAATTTGGAACCAATCTCAGGGCTACGGTAACTACAACTGTTCCAAATTTTGTGAGAGGCTCTCTGGTACTGGCAACCCTGTCTTTCACAGCTTTAAAGGGAAGTTTAGGAATCATAAATAGCGCAATGGTGGTTGGATTCATTTCACTGGCAATTGCCATTGTGGCCTTGTATCAGCTTAAGGAAACCTTTGGAAAAGATCTGGATTATCTGGAAATAAGCTGATTCAGTTAATCCGGCTTTTTGAGATTTGCTTCCTGATCTTATTTTAAATCCTCATTTTTGATGCATGATTACGAAGGAGCAGATTGCTGAGGCTTATCAGCAGATTCAGGATGAAATATGTGCTGGTTTGGAATTGGCCGATAGTACCGGGAAATTTCAGGAAGAGAAATGGCAAAGAGAAGGCGGTGGGGGCGGACGAACACGGATAATTCAAAACGGCAGTATTCTTGAAAAGGGCGGTGTGAATTTCTCGGCTGTTCATGGTAAACTTCCCGAAAACATAAAAAAAGTCTTTGGTGTGAGTGAGGATGATTTTTTTGCAACAGGTGTCTCTATTGTCATTCACCCCAATCATCCATGGATCCCAATCATTCATATGAATATTCGGTATTTTGAAATGACCGGCGAATCCGGAAAAGAAATGCGCTGGTTTGGTGGTGGTATTGACCTTACCCCGCATTATGTAATTGAAAACGATGCACATTTTTTTCATAATTCCCTGAAAAATACCTGCGACAGGTTCCAAACTGATTTTTATTCAAAATTCAAAAAGTGGGCTGATGATTATTTTTACATCAGACACCGGGAAGAAACCAGGGGAATTGGAGGTATTTTTTATGACCGATTAAATCCGCAGTCCACCGGACTTGAGTGGGAGGATATTTTCGAATTTTCAAAAGCAGTTGGCAGAACATTTGTACCGGTATATTCTGAGCTCATAAAAAGAAATAAAAACAGATCGTTTACTGAAGTACATAAACTGTGGCAATACCAGCGTCGCAGCCGCTATGTTGAGTTCAACCTGGTTTACGATGCCGGGACTAAATTTGGCTTGGAAACCAACGGACGTATTGAATCTATTTTAATGAGTTTACCACCTCAGGCTAACTGGGTATATGATTTTCAAGCCGTAGCCGGTTCTGAGGAAGAAAAAACACTGAATATGTTAAAAAAAGGAATTAACTGGATTTCCTGATCAATAGAAATTTTAATTATGAAAAATCTGTTCAACATCTCATTCTCTTTACTTTGTCTGATTCTTATTACTTCCTGTGCCACAGGGCCCCTGAAAGGTACCTGGCAATATAAAGGCGGAATTTATAATGGTAAGTCACAAAAAGCATCTCCAGAATTTCAGATGCAGAGAACTTATTCTGCTGATACCTATAAAGCATTTATGCTGGAGGGAAATAATCCGCCTGAATTGTATAACTCTGGTGTTTATGAGATAAAAGGCGATAGTGTGTTGATTACCAGTAAATTCAGCAGCCGTCCATCTCAAAATACTGATGTTACAATTACCTATAGATTCTCTGTCGATAAGGGTAAACTGACGATTAATGGTGTTTTACCTAATGGGATGATTGTAGAAGAGTACTGGGAAAGGGTTAAATAGGGTATTTCTTTAAAATTCCGGCTTCCTGTCTGTTTTTACATTCAATTGTAAAATTAGTATGTAAAATAATTTGTTTAAATTTTTTGTTATAAATTTAAACAATGAATCTGTTTTCTATTTCCCAGCTATCACAATTCTCCGGAATTAAACCCCATACAATCAGGGTATGGGAGCAGAGGTATAATGCTTTAAAACCTGAGCGCTCTGAGGGAAATACACGATACTATGATGATTCTCAGTTAAGAAGACTTCTTAATATCGTCAGTCTGATGGAGAATGGATACAAAGTTTCGCATTTATGCTCCCTGAGTGATGAGAATTTATTTTCCTTAATACTTAATTCCAGACAATCCGGTACTGATAAATCGGCAGATTATTATGTCAATCAGCTGATTTCAGCAGGTATGACTTATGATACATTACATTTTGAGAAGGTATTTTCATTGTGTCTGTTAGATTACGGTTTGAAAGAGGCATATAAAATGGTGGTGTATCCGGTAATGGAGCGTATCGGACTCTTATGGGCAGGAGATATGCTTCCAAGTGCAAATGAGCATTTTATAAGTAATATATTCCGTCAGAAGTTATCTGCTGAAATTGATTCATTACCAGCACCCGACCGATCGTCGGAAACCTGGTTGCTTTTCCTCCCTGAAAATGAATTTCATGAGCTTGCTTTGTTGTACGCCCACTTCCTGATCAGGCTTTCCGGAAGAAAGCTGATCTATCTTGGAAGTAATGTTCCTCTTGGATCATTAAAATCTGCAATACTGGACACCAGACCGGAAAATTTATTAATGTTTCTTGTTCATTATGATATGCCCGATCAGATTCTGAAGAATATTGAAAGTATAAGTTCTTATTTTACTGGAGACAGATTTTATCTGGCCGGCAACCCTAAACTGATTTCCCGGATAAAATATTCTGATCAGATAATTTATCTGCAATCTGTTGGACAACTTGAGGAAATACTCGGATTAAATGAATCATTAACCAATTGTTCTAAAATATAATGTCAAAAGTTATTGTCATAGGTTCGGGATTTTCAGGTTTAAGTGCCGCGTCTTATCTTTCTGCGGCAGGACATGAAGTCCATGTTTTTGAGAAAAATGCATCAGCAGGAGGTAGAGCACGTCAGTTAAAGGATCAGGGCTATGTTTTCGACATGGGCCCCAGCTGGTACTGGATGCCCGATGTATTCGAGAGATTCTTTAATGATTTTGGATATAAGGTTTCTGATTTCTATGAACTAAAGCTGTTAGATCCCTCTTTTGATATTGTCTTCCCCGATGGAGAGACCATGAGTATACCTGAAAATTACCAAAACCTTTCACTAATGTTCGAATCTATTCAAAAGGGGAGTTCTTCCAGTTTGGACGAATTTATGAGGGAAGCGCAGTTCAAGTATGAAACAGGAATGGAAAGTCTGGTTTATAAACCCGGTCTTTCTTTAACAGAGTTTGCTGATATTGATCTGATTCGTGGCACTATACGCCTGCAGGTATTCAGCTCCTTCAGAAAACATGTCAGAAAATTTTTCTCAAATCAGAAATTGATCGCATTGATGGAATTTCCTGTTCTTTTTCTCGGTGCAATGCCACAGGATACTCCGGCATTATATAGTTTGATGAATTATGCCGGGCTAAAACTTGGAACCTGGTACCCTGTGGGTGGCTTTGGGAAGGTAATTGAAGGTTTTATGGAGGTAGCTAAGCGAAAAGGTACAGAAATTCATTTTAATTCTCCGGTTGATCAAATTATTATTGAAAAGAATAAAGTGGCAGGAATAATGGTTAAGGGCATCAGGATAGACTGTGATGCACTTATCGCTTCGGCCGATTATCATCACGTCGAAAGCAAATTGTTGCCTGAAAAATACCGGAACTATAAGGAAAGTTATTGGGAAAAGAAGATTTTTGCGCCTTCATGTCTTATTTTCTATATAGGAATTAAGAAGAAACTAAAATATCATCATCATCATACCCTATTTTTTGACGAAGATATTGAGCAGCACGCAATTGAAATCTATAAAAAACCTCAATGGCCCAATAAACCTCTTTTTTATGTATGCTGTCCTTCATGTTCGGATGACAGCATTGCCCCTGATGGATATGAAAATCTATTCTTCCTGATGCCCCTGGCTCCCGGACTTGAGGATACGGAAATACTTCGTGAAAAGTATTTTAACATAATCATCGATCGTTTTAATAAACATGTTCATGAAGATATTAATGAATATCTTGATTATAAGAAATCCTATTGTGTCAGGGATTTTATAACAGATTACCATTCTTATAAAGGAAATGCTTACGGATTGGCCAATACATTAATGCAAACAGCCAACCTGAAACCCAGTATCAGGAACAAGAAAATAAACAATCTCTTTTATACCGGGCAGCTAACTGTTCCGGGTCCCGGGGTACCGCCATCTATTATTTCAGGCAAAGTGGCTGCCGGGCAATTAATTAAATATTTTAAATGATCGTTGGATGAAAATATTATTTGATAATCTTTCGGTATCGGTCAGTAAAATGACAACCCGTGCGTATAGTACAAGCTTTTCACTGGGTATCTATTGTCTGAATAAAAGACTTAGGGATGCAGTTTATTCCATTTATGGTTTTGTACGTCTCGCAGATGAAATAGTTGATAGCTTTGATGGTTTTGATAAGAAACGGCTGCTGGCAAAGTTTAAAATAGAAACCTTTGAAGCCATAGAAAGCCGGATCTCCCTCAATCCTCTCCTGAATTCATTTCAGAAGGCAGTTAATCAGTATAATATAGACACGGGCTTGGTAGAAATCTTTATGAAAAGCATGGAGATGGATCTTGAAAAAATTGATTATACTGCTAAAAAGTATGAACAGTATATTTTAGGATCAGCAGAGGTGGTTGGTCTGATGTGCCTTCATGTATTTACTGAAGGCAATTTAAAGCAGTTTAATGAGCTTAAGCCGTATGCGATGAAACTTGGTGCAGCCTTTCAGAAAGTAAACTTCCTCAGGGATCTGAAGGATGATTATCAGCTTTTGGGAAGGAGTTATTTTCCAAATGTTAATATATCAGAGTTCAATACTCTGGCTAAGGAGCAAATTGAGCTTGAGATTGAGGCAGATTTTAAAATTGCTTTACAGGGTATCAGGATGCTGCCTGCAAGTTCTAAAGGAGGAGTTTATCTGGCATATATATATTACAAATCATTGTTTGAAAAAATAAAAAAAATTCCTGCTGCCCGGGTGATGACAGAACGCGTAAGAATTAACAATGGCAGAAAATTAAGTCTTATGATCAACTGTATGGTTCAAAATAAATTAAACCTTGTGTGAAACAGCTTGTATTTATATTTCTTTTAATTCAGTCATCTTCTTTATCGGCCAATAATTTGCCAATTAAAGAAGTCAGGAAGATGTTCCACCGATCTGTTAATTCAGAACAGGAATGTAAAAAGCTGATCCAAATATTGGAACCATTTAACGTAAAAATTAATCCCTTGTATTCCGGTTATCAGGCAGGAGCAATTATGCTGATGGCAAAACACGTTATTAACCCGTTCAGTAAATTATCCTATTTTAAAAAGGGCAGAATTATGTTAGAAAAGGCTATTAATACCGATAAGAATAATGTAGAACTAAGATTCCTCAGATATACAATTCAGACCAGTGTTCCTGCGTTCTTAAATTATAGCCAGAATAAAAAGCAGGATAAGGAGTTTCTCATTTCCTCGTTGGCTTCACTGGAAGATCATGAACTAAAGCAAGCAATTAACAATTATTTGAAAAAAACATGAGTTTAACTAAAGCTACTGCTACAGATAATGAACCGATGATTTTAGTTAATGAAAAAGATGAAGAAATCGGTATTCAGGATAAATTATCAGTACATCAATCAGGTTTGTTACACCGGGCGTTTTCTGTATTTATTTTTAATACTGAAGGCAAACTTATCCTTCAACAGCGCGCCGATACAAAGTATCATTCCCCCGGATTGTGGACCAATACCTGCTGCAGTCACCCAAGGCCCGGGGAACTAACTCTTGATGCATGCAAGCGCCGGTTGAAAGAAGAAATGGGCATGATAGTTGAACCTGAGTTCAGTTTCAGCTTTATCTATAAATATCAATTTACAAATGGCCTGACAGAGCATGAATTTGATCATGTTTTTATTGGCATTAGTAATGATCAGCCTGTTCTGAATAAAGATGAAGTTAAAAGCTGGAGATATATTGGCTTAAATGAGCTTGAATCTGAAATTTTAATTCATCCTGAAAATTATACCCCATGGCTAAAGATCTGCCTGCCGAAACTAAAAAAGCAGATCACTAAATCAAGGTTTAAATATGATATTTCAGTTTAATTCAGAGCATTTATTACCTGTTACAATGGAGGTAGCCTGGGAATTCTTCTCTTCGCCTGGAAATCTTGCCCGGATTACCCCTCCTGAAATGGACTTTAAAGTTTTAACAGATACTGGAGAGCTTGAAATTTATGATGGTATGCTTATTGACTATACAGTTAAACCATTGTTCGGGCTTCCGCTGCATTGGCAAACAGAAATATTTATGGTTGATAAACCTAACTGTTTTGCAGATCGTCAATTGAAAGGGCCATATAAATTGTGGGAACATAAGCATACCTTTATTCAGCAGGAAAATGGAGTTTTGATGAAAGATGAAGTAAGATATCAGCTGCCTTTAGGTATAATTGGTCAAATGGCACATTCTATACTTGTTAGGAAAAAGGTTGAAAATATTTTTATATTCCGGGCAAAAGTTTTGGATCAGATTTTCAGAAAACCTGAACAAAAATGACCAGTTTTGATACAGATATATAACCAGATAATTCAGGCTATTTAATAATCAATGAATAATTCAGCAAATACCTCCACAAAAAGTATTCTTATTACAGGTGCAAGCGGACTGATTGGCTCTAAACTGATCAGATTCCTTCAGGAAAAGGGACATACAGTTGCAGTACTTTCCAGAAATCCGGAAAATATCAAAGGAGCAAAAGCCTTTCACTGGGATGTTGAGAATAAGCAGATAGACAAAAATGCATTCGCAGGAATAGATACGATTATTAATCTTGCAGGAGCAGGCGTTGCTGAAAGACGCTGGACCAATAGCCGGAAACAGTTAATAATTGATAGCAGAGTGGAATCTGTTAAATTACTTTACAAGGCTATTTCAGAAACAAAATCACCTGTTAAAACGTTTATATCTGCTTCTGCAATCGGCTTTTATGGCGACAGGGCAGACGAGATTCTGACTGAAGACTGTTCAGGTGGCTCTGATTTCCTGGCCGAATGTTGCAAAGAGTGGGAGGGAGCTATTGATGATGGTGCTCAACTCAATATGCGTATCGTGAAACTCAGAATCGGTCTGGTCCTTGCACGTCAGGGTGGCGCATTGGTTGAAATGGCAAGAACTGTTAATTTCTTCCTGGGTGCAGCATTAGGTTCAGGGAAACAATGGATGCCATGGATTCACCTTACCGATCTGCTTGCAATTTTCGAGAGTGCAGTAGCTAATCCTGAATATAAAGGTACCTATAATGCATGCAGCAGCTTGCCGGTTACCAATTCAGAATTTACCAGAATATTAGCAAGGGTACTTTTCAGACCAGTTTGGCCGGTTAATGTTCCTGAATTTGTGCTTAAGGCATTGTTAGGCGAGATGAGCACAGTCATACTTAACAGCAATAGAGCATCTTCCCGAAAATTACTTAATATGGGCTTTCGCTTCCGCTATCCGGGCCTTAAAGATGCATTAAAGGAGATCTATTCACACTAATCCTGTTTCTGTATGAAAAAGGAAATTAGTATCTGCTGGTTCAGGAGAGATCTTAGAATAAATGATCATTCAGCCTTATTTCATGCATTAAAAGGAGATTTTCCGGTCTTACCTGTTTTTATTTTTGATACTGAAATACTGGATAAGCTTCAGGATAAAAAAGATAGGCGGGTAGCTTTTATCCATTCAAGCTTAAGTCAGCTTCAAACTGAATTTATTAACAGGGGATCAGGTATTTATGTTATCTATAGTTCTGTTGAAGATGCATTTGATAAATTAACTGCAGAGTTCGCTGTAAAAGCAGTTTATACTAATCATGATTATGAGCCTTATGCCATAAAAAGAGATTCGTCAGTAGAAAAAATGCTGAGTCAAAAAAATATCCCATTCAGAACTTTTAAGGATCAGGTTGTATTTGAAAAATCAGAGATAATTAAATCAGATGGAACACCCTATACCGTTTTTACTCCTTATTCCAGAAAATGGAAGGAAAGTCTGAAAGAAGAGGATATTCAATTGTTCCCTTCAGAAAATCATCTGTTTAATTTGTTTAAAACTGAGCCTTTTACTATTCTCTCTCTGAACGATTTAGGCTTTGAAGATGCAGATTTTCATTCCCCGGAGATTAATATATCCGAAAAAAGAATCAGTGAATATCATGAGTATCGCAATTTGCCTTCAGTTGAAGGAACAAGTATGGCCAGTGTTCACCTGTGGTTTGGCACAGTAAGCATTAGGCAACTTGTTAAGTTAGCCCTGAAATGGAACGAACAATGGTTAAATGAATTAATCTGGAGAGAATTCTTTATGATGATACTTTATCATTTTCCATACGTGGTAAATGGTAGTTTCAAGAAGAAATACGACCAGATTAAATGGAGAAATAATGAAGACGAATTCCGGAAATGGTGCAGGGGAGAAACAGGTTAGCCTTTAGTTGATGCAGGAATGCGTCAGTTGAATGAAACACGGTTCATGCATAACCGGGTTCGTATGATCTCCGCGGGCTTCCTTTGCAAACACTTACTTATAGACTGGAGGCGGGGTGAGGCCTATTTTGCTCAGAAATTGCTTGATTTTGAACTCTCCTCCAATA